>JAGWVX010000461.1 GCA_018970685.1 Alphaproteobacteria bacterium
TTTTCTGTTTAAGAATGGCTGTAACGACGCCGACAGCGCACAAATCGACAAGCAGGATCGCGATATGTTCTTCTTGTCCGTCTCCGTAACCTCCCAATCCAGCGCCCAGGCAAGCACGATTTCAGATTGGAATTTCAGATGATGACAGGCAGATGATCTTCGCTGGCGGCCGTCTCTCCTGGCATTTTCCGTTTCTATCGCGGCGTCGTCGCACTGAGTCCTCGGACAGCACCGAACGTTTTGTCGTGGTGCCTGGCGGCATTCGCTTGTTCGTCCGGACCTATCCGGGCAACGGACCGCAACTACCGGTTTTCTGCCTGCATGGTTTGACGCGGAACTCCGCCGATTTCGACGGCATCGCGCCGTTCATCGCGGCACAAGGGCGAACGGTGCACGCGATGGATGTCCGCGGACGCGGCCGTTCAGATCGCGATCCAGATCCCTCACACTACCGTCCGGACATCTATGCGACGGACGTGTTGCGCGTCCTCGACGCGCTGGATGTGCGCAAAGCCGTCGGCATCGGCACGTCGATGGGCGGGATCATTACCATGCTGCTGGCCGCTCAGGCACCGGAACGCATCGGAGCAGCGGTGTTGAACGATGTCGGCCCGGTTCTCGAAGCGGACGGACTGGTGCGCATCGGCCGTTATGCCGGCCAGATCGGACCTTATGCGTCCTGGCAAGCGCTGACGGAGGCGATCAAGGCGACTCAGGCCGTGGCTTTCCCGCATGCCACCGAAGCATTCTGGCGCACCTTCGCACGGCGCGTCGCGCGCGAGCGCCCGGACGGCAGCGTCATCCTCGATTACGATCCGGCAGTCGCCGAGGTGTTCAAACAACCCACCGGTGCGGCACCAGGCGTTCTTGACGTGTTGTTTACGGTCCTGGCGCGAAAGCCCATTCTCGTTCTGCGCGGCGCTCTGAGCGACATTCTCGCGCCCAGAGGCGTCGAAGCCATGCGACGGCTTAATCCCGATCTTGAGGTGATTGAAGTGCCCGGCGTCGGACACGCTCCGACACTCGACGAGCCAGCGGCGCGAAACGCCATTCAAAAGTTCTTGAGCCGGGTTCCGTGAAACCGGTCTGAAAACTCAGGCGGCATGGTTCAGCTCGGTGCGCAGCTGTCGCGCGGCGGCGTCGGCCTTCGGCCCGATCACCACATGGACGCTGTCGCGGAACTTCGCGACGCCGCGTACGCCGGCGGCTCGCAAGGCGCGATCGTCCACCAGAACGACGCTGCGCACGCCTACGCGAATGCGGCTCGAACAGGTGGCAATATCCCTTACGTTGGCTGCGCCGCCGAGACCGGACAGCAATGCCTTGATTTCGCCGGGCGCAAAGGACGTGGCGACAGCCGGCGAAGCTGGAGTTCCCTTAGGCGAAAACGCTGCCGTGGAAGCGGCACTGCGTTGCATCAACGCCGTCCGGATTTCACCGGCCACTTGATCGGCGATGGGACCAAGGACGACCTGCAGCGCATTCGCCGACGGTCGAACGAAACCACGCGCGCCCAAAGCTTTCAATCTCGGTTCGTCGATAGCAGAGGAGTTCTTCACGACGAGCCGCAGCCGCGTGGTGCAGGCGTCTACGCTGTCGAGATTCGCCGCACTGCCGAGCGCATCGGCAAAGGCGCGACCACGGCCGCTGGAATCCTGCAAGGCGGTGATGGAGGCCGGCGCTTCGTCGTCGCGTCCGAGCGTCTTGAGATCGAATTTGAGGATCGCAAAACGGAAGATACCGTAATACAGGGCAAAATATGCCGCGCCGACAGGCAGCAGCAGCAGCGGATGCGCAGACTTGTTGAAGTTGATCACATAATCGAACAATCCGGCGGAAAAGCCGAAGCCGAGTCTGACACCCAAAGCGTTCATGATCACCATGGAAAAGCCGGTCAGCACGGCATGTATGGCGTAGAGCAACGGCGCTAGGAACATGAAGCTGAACTCGATCGGTTCGGTGACCCCGGTGAGGAAGGCCGTCAGCGCCATGGAGGCGAGCAATCCTGCGACCGCCTTGCGCCGCTCTGGCAGCGCCGTGTGATACATCGCCAAGCAAGCCGCCGGCAGGCCAAACATCATCACCGGGAAGAAACCCGACATGAACTTTCCGGCCGTTGGATCGCCGGCGAAGAAGCGTTTCAGGTCGCCGGTGACGCCGTGATAATCGCCCAGGATGAACCATGCGATGTTGTTGATAATGTGATGCAAGCCGGTGACGATCAGCAGACGGTTCAACAC
>JAGWVX010000462.1 GCA_018970685.1 Alphaproteobacteria bacterium
GAACTGGTGCATGCGGATCATGCCGCGGGTGTCGCGTCCCGCCGCGCCCGCTTCGGCGCGAAAGCACGGCGTCCAAGCCGTCAGCCGCATCGGCAGCTGCGCTTCGTCGAGGATTTCTTCGCGGACGTAATTCGTCAGCGGCACCTCGGCGGTGGGAATGAGCCAACGGCGATCCGGCCGTCCATGTAATCTAAGTTGAGAACGAAAGACCTCATTGAATTTGGTGAGCGCCTCGCCTTCAGGGCTCGGCGACATCAATAGACCACCAAAATTATTATCGAATTCACCGATTCCCAGCTTAACAATTTCTGCTTGGGTCCAACTGAACGCTTTAGTAATGCGCTGAATTGCGGCTTCGGGATTCTCCGTCGAAAATAGTTCCTCTTCAAATTTAGGTAACTGGCCCGTACCGAATGCCGTTTCGTCAGTCACCATCAGTGGAGGGTTGACCTCGGTGTAACCGAACGTGTCCGTCTGCAGGTCGAGCATGAAGGTGCCCAGCGCGCGTTCGAGGCGAGCCAGCGCGCCTTTCAGATAGACGAAGCGCGCGCCGGAAACCTTCGCGGCGCGTTCGAAATCCATCAGGCCCAGCGCTTCGCCGAGCTCGAAATGCTCCTTGAGCTTGAAGGCCATCTTCGGCGCTTCGCCGAAACGGCGCGCGGGGACTTCGACATTGAAGGCTTCGTCGGGGCCGTCGGGCACGTCCGCAGCCGGAAGGTTGGGCAGAGCCGAGAGCGCTTTCCGCAATTGCTCGTCCAGCTCGCGCTCGTCCGCCTCGTCCTTCTGGATTTTCTGCTTGAGGTCGGCCACTTCGGCCAACAGCGCCTGCGCCCCGGCCTCGTCCTTCTTGGCCTTGGCGGCGCCGATGGCACGCGAGGCTTCGTTCTGGCGGGCGCGGTGCGTTTCGAAGGCCGCCTTGGCGGCGCGCCAGCGGTTGTCCAAGTCCAGGATGTCGACCGCGACCTGGTCGGGCGCCCGGCCGTCGAAGGCGGCCGCCCGGCGCGCCAATCCGGCGACGAACGCGTCGCGATTTTCGCGAATGAATTTTATGTCGTGCATGGGAATCTCTCCGGCCGGGGGAGGTAATGGCACGCGCGCCCTGGCCGGTCAAAGCCGCGTTGCGGCCCCTAGCGCAAGATCATTGTTTTTCGGAATCCCGCTAATTTTCCGGGGGGGGGGGGAGGGGTATAGCCGCCCTTCCGTTCCCCCCTGCCCCATATCGGGATAGATGGAGCGCGATATCGAAACGTCAACGGGATGCGACATTAAGGCCGCGCAGCGGATCACCGACGCAGCAGCTTGAATGCGTGGCTGTTGCCTAATCCCTTCTTTAAAGCCATGTAGATCCAGAGCATGGCGAGCGGCTCAAGCCAGCGGGCGGCGAACAAAGGCCCCGCATCGACCGCGTCGAAGCCCAATTCGGCCGCCAGTTTTGCGACGGCGTCATTGGCGTCCGCGTGGTCGCCGCAGATGAGCATGCTGGCGCTTTCCGACCCGAAACGCGGGTTCTCGAAGCTTGCGGCCCCGATGGTGTTGAACGCCTTCACCACTTTCGCGCCCTTGGCCCATCGCGCCACTTCTTCACCCGCCGAATGGTCGTTGCCGATGGCTAGACCGGAGAGGTCCGGCTTCAGCGGGTTCGTGCAATCGATCACGATCTTGCCACTCAAGTCGCCCGCCGCCTTGACGGCTTCCTCCGTCGCCGGCCACGGCGTCGCCAGCACGACGACCTCGCTGAATGCCGCCGCTTCCTTCACGCTGGCCGCTTTGGCTTTGCCGCCCGTGGTCTTGATGACCTCTTGAACCTTGGCATCCTGCGGGTTGCGCACGCCGAACGTCACCTCATGCGCCTTGGCGGACCACAGTTTTCCCAGAGCGCCGCCGACGTTGCCTGCACCGATTACCGCGATTTTCATGAAAGCCTCCTTGGTCAGCCCCTCAAAACGGACAAACGGCGCATTCGCTTCGCCATGGCGGCACGAATGCTAACGCAGAGATTTATCGGAAGAAACCGAATCCGAATTCCACCTTCCAAGAAGGGGAAAGCGCCGCGCCTCTACTCGTCCGCCTCGCGAGCGGCATCTTCCTTGGCGCGGTTCTTTTCGATCATGGCGACGCACAGAATCGAAATCTCGTACAGCACGACCAGCGGGATGGACAGACTGACCATGCTGAAAAGGTCCGGCGGCGTCAGCACGGCCGCAAGCGCAAAGATGCCGACGATCGCGTAG
>JAGWVX010000049.1 GCA_018970685.1 Alphaproteobacteria bacterium
TAGCCTCCCATCCGAAGCGAACTGTCCCTTGATCCGTCTGCGCCGCAACCTCGAACGTCCTCATGATCGCGCTATGGCACTCCTTGAGCTGCTGCGCGAGTTGAGCGGCCTCGTCATCAAGCACCGCTACGTCAAGTCCTGTCATCTCCTGATCCTCAATAGTCCACATTGTAGATGTGGGTATCCGCAACCGGCAGTTCAAGGGGCCAAGTCCTAGTTTGTGAGATTTTTCTTTGAGAATGCGTCTCGACGCTGAACGGCGACGGCAGCATCTGACATTCTGCGAGTCGCACTTACGACGGAGTCTCAATGTCCAACATCGTCATTCGCCCCGTCGCACGCGACGACTTCGCACAATGGCTGCCGCTATGGGACGGCTACAACAAGTTCTACGGCCGGTCCGGCGAGACCGCACTGCCCGGTGGCATTACACAGATGACCTGGGCGCGCTTCTTCGACGACAGCGAGCCTGTGCATGCCCTCGTGGCCGAGAGCGACGGCGCGCTGGTCGGGCTGACGCATTACCTCTTTCATCGCAGCACGATCTCGATCGCGCCTTATTGTTACCTGCAGGACCTCTTCACCAAAGAAGCCGTGCGCGGCAAAGGCGTCGGCCGGAAACTGATCGAAGCTGTTTGTGAGCAGGCGAAGCGGGCGGGCGTGACGCGCGTCTATTGGCAGACGCTTGAGACGAATAAGACGGCGATGAAGCTCTACGACAAACTGGCCGAGCACTCCGGCTTTGTGGTGTATCGCAAGGCCCTCTCGTAGCGGAGGAGGCGCACGCCGCTATCGCAGAACCAGGACGGAACATCAGCCGTTCTCTAACAGCACCACGCCCGCCAGATAGAGCGAACCGCAAATGAGGATGCGCGGCGGCGATTCGCGCGGATCGATGCGGGCATGCGCGGCGATCTGCATCATGGCGTCTTCCAGATCTTCGGCCGGCGCGGCGTCGAGCCCGGCAGCGCGGGCGCGATCGTAAAGCGCACCGGCGCCGAGGCTGGCGTCCTCGCCGGGAATGTCGATGGTGACGATATGGCGCGCCAGCCCGCGGAAGGCCGAGAGAAATCCTTCGGCGTCTTTCGTCTTCAGCATGCCGCAGATGAGATAGAGCGGCTTGGCGGTGCGCTCCTCGAGATCGGCCATGGCGCGGGCCACGGCGACGGCGCCGTGCGGATTGTGTCCGCCGTCGAGCCATACCTCGGCATCCTTGGGTGCATCTTCGACCAGCGGACCGCGCGTCAGGCGCTGCAGCCGCGCCGGCCATTCGACGGTCTTCAGGCCCTGCTCGATGGCGCGCTCCATCGCCCAGACGCCGCCGACGCGCCGCAATCCTGCGATCGCCACCGCGGCGTTCTCGATCTGATGGCGACCGACCAGACGCGGCAGCGGCAGATCGAGCAGGCCGTCGAGGTCTTGATAGACCATGCGGCCGTGCTCCTGGTGCGCGAAGAAATCCTGGCCGAAGACGCCGACCGGCGCTCCCAGCGCATCGGCGCGGCGCAGAATGACATCACGCGGGATGTCGTCCTGCGGGCCGACGATCAGCGGTACGCCCGGCTTGACGATGCCCGCCTTCTCGGCGGCGATGCCGGCGAGCGAGGCACCGAGAAATTCGGCATGGTCGAGGCCGACCGGCGTGATGACGGTGAGGCGCGGCCGGGCGACGACGTTGGTGGCGTCGTATTTGCCGCCGAGGCCGACTTCCAGCACCAGCGCATCCGCCGGATGGCGCGCGAAGGCAAGAAAAGCGGCGGCGGTGGTGATCTCGAAGAAGGTGATCGGCTTGCCGGCGTTGACGCGCTCGCATTCCTCGAGCAGCGCGGCCAGTTCCTTCTCGTCGATCAGATGGCCGGCCAGCCGGATGCGTTCGTGGAAGCGCACGAGATGCGGCGAGGAATAGACATGCACCTTGAGGCCAGCCGCCTCCAGCATGGCGCGGGTGAAGGCGCAGACCGAGCCCTTGCCGTTGGTGCCGGCGACATGCACGACCGCCGGCAGAGCGCGTTCGGGATGGCCGAGATCGCCCAACAGCCGCAAGATGCGATCCAGCACCAGATCGATCTTCTTGGGATGGAGCGACAGCAGCCGGTTGAGAACTATGTCGCTCCCGGCAACGCTCATGTGGCGCTTCCGGCGGTGCGAACGGGCGTACGCGCCGGAATCGCGGTGATCACGGGCGCCGGCGGACGCGTGCGCGGCCGTGGGTGCTTCATCAGCAGATGCACCACGCGCGATAGCGTCTCGCGCAGATTGTGGCGATGCACCACCATGTCGATCATGCCGTGTTCGAGCAGATATTCGGCGCGCTGGAAACCTTCGGGCAGCGTCTCGCGCATGGTCTGTTCGATGACGCGCTGCCCGGCGAAACCGATGAGCGCCCCGGGTTCGGCGATGTGGATGTCGCCGAGCATGGCATAGGACGCGCTGACGCCGCCGGTGGTGGGATCGGTGAGCACGACGACGTAAGGCACGCCCGCGTCGCGCAGCATGTCGACGGCGACGGTGACGCGCGGCATCTGCATCAGCGACAGGATGCCTTCCTGCATGCGGGCGCCGCCCGAGGACACGAAGAGGATGAAAGGCCGACTTTCCGACGCGGCGGCCTGCATGGCGTCGACCAGCGCCTCGCCCACCGCCATGCCGAGCGAACCGCCCATGAAGTCGAACGCCTGGACCGCGACCATCACCGGCAGGCCTTCCAGCGTGCCGCGCGCCGCCGACAGCGCGTCGATGCGGCCGGTCTTGGCGCGGGCATCCTTGATCCGGTCGGTGTAGCGCTTTTCATCACGAAAGCGCAGCGGGTCGGCGGGCACTTCCGGCGGCACCAGTTCCTCGTAACTGCCGGCGTCGAAGATCGCGGCGAAACGCTCGGCAGCGCCGATGCGCATGTGATGGCCGCATTGCGGACAGACGCTCTGCGCCGCCGCCAGGTCGCGATGGAAGATCATCTCGCCGCAGGCGGGGCATTTCTTCCACAGATTCTCGGGCGTCTCACTGGTGCGGACGCTACCGATCAGGCTCTTGATCCGTGGGCGGACGAAATTGGCGATCCAGTTCATGGCGTTACCCTAGCACAGCTTAGCCGCGTGCGGCATGCGCCGCTTGCGCAAGAGCGGCGCAAAATTCCAGCGTATCGCGCAGGCGTTCACCTTTTTCCGCGCCCGACGCCAGCCTTTCGACGATGGCGGAGCCCACTACCGCGGCATCGGCGAAGGCAGCGATGGCGGCGGCCTGCTCCGGCGTCTTGATGCCGAAGCCGACGGCGCATGGAAGACCGCTGGCCGATTTCAGCCGGGCCACAGCGGTGCGCACGTCGCTTTCGGTGAAGCTCTTGGTGCCGGTGACGCCGGCGATCGACACGTAATAGAGAAAGCCGCCGGCGCCATCGAGCACGACGGAGAGGCGCGCGTCGTCGGTGGTGGGCGTGGCCAGGCGCACGATATCGAGTTTATGCGCGGCGGCCGGCAGACGCAGCACGTCGTCCTCCTCGGGCGGCAGATCGACGGTGATGAGACCGTCGACGCCGGCTTCCGCCACATCTTTGGCGAAGCGCGCCGTACCATAGGCGTGGATCGGATTGTAATAGCCCATCAGCACGATGGGCGTAGTGTGATCGTGCTTGCGGAAGCGGCGGACGAGTTCGAGTATCTTGGGCAGCGTCATGCCGGCGTTCAACGCCCGCAGCGACGACGCCTGGATCGCCGGACCGTCGGCCATCGGATCGGAGAACGGCACACCGAGCTCGATCACATCGGCGCCGGCGGCGGGAAGCTTCTCTAGCAACGCGGCGGTGGTCTCGGCATCCGGATCGCCGGCAGTGAGGAACGGCACAAAAGCGGCACGGTTCTGCTTCTTCAATTCTGCGAAGCGTTTGGCGATACGGCTCATATCGTCTCCCCCAGCGCGGCAGCGGCGGAGAAGACGTCCTTGTCGCCGCGGCCCGAGAGACAAACGGCAATCAGCTTGTCTTTCGCCATACCCGGCGCGGTGCGCATGACATGGGCGACGGCATGGGCTGATTCCAGCGCTGGGATGATGCCTTCCAGCTTCGACAGCGCCACGAAGGCATCGAGCGCCTCTTTGTCGGTGACGGAGAAATATTTCACGCGGCCCTCGTCCTTGAGCCAGGAATGCTCGGGACCGACGCCGGGATAATCAAGACCGGCGGAAATCGAATGCGCCTCGATGACCTGCCCGTCGCGATCCTGCAGGAGATAAGAGCGCGCGCCGTGCAGCACGCCCGGCGTTCCTTTCGACAGCGTCGCAGCGTGACGCGGCGTGTCGGCGCCCTCGCCCGCCGCCTCGACGCCGTGGATTTCGACCTCGCGGTCGTCGAGGAAAGGATGGAACATGCCGATGGCGTTGGAGCCGCCGCCGACGCAGGCGGTGACGAGATCGGGCAGACGGCCTTCGCGCTCCAACGTCTGGGCGCGGGTTTCTTTGCCGATCACTGTCTGGAAATCGCGCACCATCGCGGGATAGGGATGCGGACCGGCGGCGGAGCCGATGATGTAAAAGGTGTCCGAGACGTTGGCCACCCAGTCGCGCAGCGCCTCGTTCATCGCGTCCTTGAGGGTGCGCGAGCCGGATTTCACCGGGCGGACTTCGGTGCCGAGCAAGCGCATGCGGAAGACGTTGGGCTTCTGCCGCTCGATATCCACTTCGCCCATATAGACGACGCAAGGCAGGCCGAAGCGCGCGGCCACGGTGGCGGTGGCGACGCCGTGCTGGCCGGCGCCGGTTTCCGCGATGAGGCGCGTCTTGCCCATGCGCCGCGCCAGTAGCACCTGGCCGAGGCAGTTGTTGATCTTGTGCGCACCGGTGTGGTTGAGGTCTTCGCGCTTCAGATAGATCTTTGCGCCGCCGATATGCTCGGTGAGACGCTCGGCGAAATAGAGCGGGCTCTCGCGGCCGACATAATGCTTCAGCAGTCCGTCGAGTTCTCCTTGAAACGACGGATCGCGCTTGGCCGTCTCATAGGCGCGTTCGAGCTCAAGCACCAGCGGCATCAACGTCTCGGCGACGAAGCGTCCGCCATAGGCCCCGAAATGGCCGCGGATATCCGGGCCAGTGCGATAGGAATTGGGTGTGCTCACGGAGCCTCCGCGAATTGCACCTTACGGGCGGCGAAGACGAAGTCCGCGATCAGTTGCGGACTCTTGACGCCAGGCGCTGTCTCGACACCCGACGAGACGTCAACGCCGGGCGCTCCCGCGCTGGCGACGGCGCGGGCGACATTCTGCGGCGTGAGCCCTCCGGCCAGGAGCCAGGGATGCGAGAAACTCCGTCCGCGGAGCAGCTGCCAGTCGAAGGCGGCGCCATGTCCCCCGGGGCGCGGCGCGCCGTCCGGCGCCTTGGCGTCGAACAGCAGGATATCGGCGGCGATCTCATATTCCGGCACGGCCGCAAAATCGGCGGGCTCGGCAATCGAAATCGCTTTGATGACCGGAAGCCCGAAGCGCGAGCGAATCTGGCCTGTACGCTCCGGCGTCTCGTTGCCATGAAGCTGCAGGTAGACGGGCCGTACCGCCTGCGCGATGGCGGCGATATCGGCGTCGTCGGCATCCGCGACCAACGCGACAAGGCGCAAGCGCCCGCGCATCCGCCCGGCCAGTGCCCTTCCGGCCTCCAGGGTCAAATGCCGCGGCGATTTGGGATGGAACACCAGTCCGCCAAGATCGGCGCCCGCGCGCACGGTGGCATCCGCCGCCTCGGCGCTGTTGATGCCGCAAATTTTAACCAGGGTCGACATGAGGCGCCGCTTATGACCGCCGGGACCGGGGAAATCAAGCAAAGCCGGCCGAATTGCTTAAGTACCTGTTCCCGCAAGCTCTTGGGCAATGGCACGGGCCGCCGCAGCAGGGTCCGGCGCGGCGGTGATCGGCCGGCCAACGACCAGGACATCGGCACCGGCGGCGCGCGCCTGGGACGGCGTCATCACCCGCCTCTGATCGGCGAGATCGCCGCCAGCGAGACGAATGCCCGGGACCACAGTGACGAAATCCGGTCCGCAAGCTTTCCGAACGATGGCGAGTTCGTGAGCACTGCAGACCACGCCGTCAAGACCGCTCTTCTTGGCCAAGATGGCGAGGCGCTCCACCTGCGCCGCAGCGGAACCCTGTTGGCCCACCGATGTGAGCACACCATCATCGAGAGAGGTTAGCACCGTCACCGCAATCAGCAGCGGTCGTGGATGGATATCGGCAATCGCCTCGGCCGCCGCGCGCATCATCGCTTCGCCGCCTGACGCGTGGACGTTGAACATGGCGGCGCCAAGCATGGCCGTGGCGCGCGCCGCCCCGGCAACCGTATTGGGAATGTCATGGAACTTGGTGTCGGCAAAGAGCGGCAGGCCGACTTCCGCGATCCGGCGTGCACCGTCGGGACCGAGCGCGCTGAGGAACTCGAGTCCCACCTTCAAGCCACCGACATGCGGCTTCACGGCCTGCGCCACCGCAAGCGCGCGGCTCAAATCCGGCGTATCGAGCGCCACAAAGACGGGATTGGAAAAACGCATTGCAGTTACATTACAGGATTCGTTCGTCCGGCGCGAAGCGCAACGACGGCGGCAACCTTACGTCTTGCGTTCAGGCGACCGACTCTTTGCCATTGAGCCTTTCGCGCAACTCCTTGCCTGTGCGAAAGAATGGCGCGCGCTTCTCGTCAACCGACACCGGTTCCCCCGTGCGCGGATTGCGCCCCATGCGCGACGGCCGAACCTTCACGGAGAACGCGCCGAAGCCGCGCAACTCCACACGATGGCCATCAGCGAGCGCTTTCGTGATCTGATCGAGTACGGTTGAAACGATCCGCTCTACATCGCGATGATATAGATGCGGATAACGATTGGTGAGACGCGCAACCAGTTCGGACTTAATCATCCTCTTGCCCCCGAGAGGACAGCTTGGCTCACATATAGCCAAATGCCGCCCCGGCAAGTATTAACCCTGTCAGAGGTCCGTCGGGTCGTCAACCGGAAGCCACTGAAGAATCAGCATTTTCTATAAATGTGACGGAAATCCCTCAGGTAACCTCTAGATACATTCCAGATGCCCGGGCCCGGAATGGGGCGGCAACCTGCCTTAGGGCCATGGGGATCGCCTGGAGCCGCCCAAAACGGCCGATTCGAAGCACCATCTGGTCTGCCCGCGGGCATCGGCATTCTCCTTGCCACGAGCACCAGCACAGGCGCATCGTGCCGAATCACCTCCGAGGGCGGTGTACCGACCGAATGTTACACGGTCCGAGGCAAATGGCCGTCTTTCGAAAGAAAAAGGCGCGGAGTGATCCGCGCCTTTTTACTTTGAAGCCGACGGCCGAGTCCGGCCGCGACGTCTCGTTTGGCTATTCCTCGCCTTCTTCTTCCTTATCGGCGGCCTTGCGGCTGCGCTTTAGGGCGGCGCCAAGGATGTCGCCGAGAGAAGCACCGGAATCGGAGGAGCCGTATTGCGCCACGGCTTCTTTTTCTTCGGTGATTTCGCGCGCCTTGATCGACAGGCCGATCTTGCGGCTTGCCTTGTCGACGCTGGTAACCAGCGCATCGACCTTGTCGCCCTTGCCGAAACGTTCCGGACGCTGGTCGGCGCGGTCGCGCGCCAGATCTGAGCGGCGGATAAAGGACCGCGCGCCGCCGTCGAGTTCGACTTCGATGCCGCCGTCGTTCACTTCCGTGACCGTAACGGTGACGACCGAGCCCTTCTTCAGCGGACCGGCCTTCTCGATCGGGTCGCTGGTCATCTGCTTGATGCCGAGGCTGATGCGTTCCTTCTCGACATCAACATCGAGCACCTTGGCCTTGACGACCTGGCCCTTCTGGTAATCGGCCACGGCCTGATCGCCGGATTTATCCCAAGAGATATCGGAGAGGTGCACCATTCCGTCGATATCTTCCGCGACGCCGACGAACAAGCCGAACTCGGTGATCGACTTGATCTCGCCTTCGACCACGGTTCCCGGCGGATGCGTGGAGGCGAACACCTGCCAGGGATTATCCTGGGTCTGCTTGAGGCCGAGCGAGATACGGCGTTTGTTGGAATCAACTTCCAGCACCTGTACTTCGACGTCCGTACCCGGCACGACGATCTTCGACGGGGCGACGTTCTTCTTCACCCAGCTCATCTCGCTGACATGCACGAGGCCTTCGACGCCCGGCTCCAGCTCCACGAAGGCGCCGTAATCGGTGACGTTGGTGACCTTGCCGGTGAACCGCGCGCCGGCCGGATATTTGGCGCCGACACCTTCCCACGGATCGGTCTGCAGCTGCTTCATGCCGAGGCTGATGCGCTGCGTCTCGTGGTTGATCTTGATGATCTGCACGGTGACCGTCTGGCCGACCTGCAGCACTTCCGTCGGATGACTGACGCGCCGCCAGGCGATATCCGTGACGTGCAACAAGCCATCGACGCCGCCCAAATCCACGAAGGCACCGTAGTCGGTGATGTTCTTAACGACGCCTTCCACCACCTGCTTCTCCTGCAGGCTGGCAACCAGCGAGGAACGCTCCTCAGCGCGGCGCTCTTCGAGCACAGCGCGGCGGGAGACCACGATGTTGCCGCGGCGGCGGTCCATCTTCAGGATCTGGAAAGGCTGCGGCTGGTTCATCAGCGGACCGACGTCGCGCATCGGGCGGACATCGACCTGCGAACCGGGAAGGAAGGCCACGGCGCCGTCGAGATCGACGGTGAAGCCGCCCTTGACGCGGCCGAAAATCACGCCGGTGACACGGGTCTGCTCGTTGAAGGCCCTTTCCAGACGGATCCAGCTTTCTTCGCGGCGCGCCTTGTCGCGCGACAGCACCGCCTCGCCCAACGCGTTCTCGACGCGCTCGAGATAGACCTCCACCTCGTCGCCCACCGCGACTTTCACCGGCATACCCGGCATCGAAAATTCCTTCAGGCTGACGCGCCCTTCGGTCTTCAAGCCGACATCGACGACGGCGAAGTCATTCTCGATGGCTACGATCTTGCCCTTGATGACGGAACCTTCGGCGGGAGACTGGGTGAGGAAGCTTGCTTCGAGCATCGCCGCGAAATCGTCGCGGCTCGGGCTGGCGATGGACTCGTCGCGGACTTTGGTGACGGCAGCGTGGCGGGCCATTTAATTCCTTCGGTTCAAAAGTGCGTGCCGACCGGATCGCTCCGGCGGACTTCCATACGGGCGCACGCCCGCAAGGCGGATGGGTTCTGAGCAAGTTCGGGGCCGCTCGAGAGAGGCGCCGCCGGGTCTCCTAACCCCCTTGGCGGGCCTTGAGCGCGTTCTCGACGCTGGGTTGGACCAGCACGAGGGCTGCCACGAACGCGGCGTCTATATCCAAATCGGAGGTATCGAGCAAGCGGGCGTCCAGGGCAGCCTTGAGGGGAGCAACGGTACGGGCGCGGTCGCGGGCGTCGCGGGCCACGATTTCGGCGAGAATGGTGGATTCTTCAGGCGCGGCCCCAACTTGGCTCAACTCAAGCCAGCGGCGATGGGCACGGACTTCCGGGCGCGCATCCACGAACAACTTGGCCGTCGCATTCGGGCAGACGACGGTGCCGATATCGCGGCCGTCGATCACGGCGCCCGGTGGACGGGTGGCGAAACTGCGCTGAAAATCGAGCAAGGCGGCGCGTACAGAAGGGATCGCCGAGACGATAGAGGCGATATTGCCGACCTCGGCCGCGCGGATGGCCGGATCGTCGCCGCGCGCGGGATCGATGCTGCGGGCGGCGGCCAGCGCGTCGGCTTCCTTCGCCGGATCGCCATGCGCTTCCATCACGCCGAGGGCGACGAGGCGATAAAGCGAACCGGAATCCAGGTGATGGAAACCGAAATGCCTCGCCAGCTTCTTGGCCAGCGTGCCTTTGCCCGAGGCGGCGGTTCCGTCGACGGCGATGACGATGGGAATGGTCAAGTTCCGTCCGTCTCCTTTTCACCGTGCCCCGACAGCGAGGACAGCCAGTCCATCAGCGCCAGCATGACGCCCGAAGCCAGAAAGGTGAAATTCAGCGCCAGCATCCAGGTGAGCCGCGCGCCGTCCACCTGTGTGCCTGGGTCCGTCAGGGCCATGAAGGTCCGCAGCAACGAGATCACTGAAATCGCGACGACCGAGCCGATCAACTTCATCTTCACACCCGAGAAGTCGAGCGTGCCCATCCACGAGGGGCGATACGCACCGTCCGTCGTATCGATCTTCGAGACGAAATTCTCGTAGCCGGAAAACACCACAATGATCACGAGATTGGCCGCAAGCGACAGATCGATCAGCGTCAGCGATACTAGAATGACGGATTCCGGGTCGAGCGAGAGGTGTACGAAGAAAGCCTGGTACAGCTCGTAGACGAACGACGCCAACAGCATTGCCAATGCCAGGACCAGCCCTAAATAAAACGGTGCGATCAGCCAGCGGGCGCGAAACAGCCCGGCTTCGATATATCGTGCAATGAACGGCATAGGTCGCATGATGATCGCTCCGGCTGCGAGTCACACATCAGAATAAGCCGTGACGGTCGAGGCGTCTCGCCTCATCCCTCCACCGCCTCGAAATGCGCGCCGAGATGACGCATCAGCTCCTCGAATTCGGGGAAGGAGGTCGCGACCATCGAGACATCGTCGACGCTCATTGGCAGGCGCGACGCCAGACCCATGGTCAGAAACGACATGGCAATCCGGTGATCCATATGGGTGGTGACCGAGGCGCCGCCCGGCACGCCGTCGGCGCCGCGGCCTTCCACCACCAAACCGTCAGGCAATTCTTCGACGGCAATCCCGGCAGCGCGCAGCCCAGCGACGATGGCCGCCAGCCGGTCGCTTTCCTTGACCCGCAGTTCTTCAAGCCCGCGCATCACCGTGGAACCTTCGGCAAACGCCGCCGCTACCGACAGAATTGGATACTCGTCGATCATCGCCGGGGCGCGCTCGGGCGGCACCTCAACACCTTTTAGCGACGATGCGCGCACGACGAGATCGCCGATCTTCTCCCCGCCGCTTTCGCGCAGGTTGGCGACTTCGATCATTGCACCCATTTCGACCAGCGTATCGATGAGGCCAGTGCGGCGGGGATTGAGCAGCACGCCGGGAAGCGTGACCTCCGATCCGGGGACGATCAGTCCGGCCGCCATCGGGAAAGCGGCCGAAGACGGATCGCGCGGCACGTCGACATGAACGCCCTTCAACTCCGCCTCGCCCAGCAGCGAAATCACCTCGCCGCCTTCCGGTAGGGTTTCCACCGAAATCTCGGCGCCGAAAGCGGTCAGCATGCGTTCCGTATGATCGCGGGTGAGCGTGGTCTGGGCGATACGCGAGCGGCCGGGGGCGTTCAGCGCCGCCAACAGCATGGCCGACTTCACCTGCGCCGAGACGACTGTGACCTTATGCTCCACACAAATCGGCTGCGCGGCGCCCGCCAGCGTCACCGGCATGAGGCCACCCGCCCTTGCCTGATAGCGTGCGCCGAACAACGTCAGCGGATCGAGAACCCGGCCCATCGGCCGCTTGCGCAGCGAGGCATCGCCGGTAAAGACGGCATTGACCGCCGTCGTGGCCATCGCGCCCATCACCAGGCGGGAGCCGGTGCCGGAATTGCCGAAGTCCAGCACATCATCCGGTTCGTTCCAACCTCCCACGCCGGTGCCATGGACATGCCATGCCCCCTTGCCGACCCGGATCGCGCGGGCGCCGAAGGCACGCACGGCCTCGGCCGTATTCAGGACATCTTCGGCCTCCAAAAGGCCGGTGATCCGAGTCTCGCCCAACGCCAGGGCGCCTAAGATCAGCG
>JAGWVX010000463.1 GCA_018970685.1 Alphaproteobacteria bacterium
GCTGTATCAGACCCTCTTCGAGGCGCTCGCGAACGAAGATCTGCATCGCGCATTCGGCGGCATCACGCAACCCAACGAAGCCTCGACGGGCCTACATCTAGCGATGGGCTTTTCGCAGATCGGCACTTATCGCGAAGTCGGCCGCAAGTTCGGACGCTTTTGGGATGTAACGTGGTATGGCCGCTCGTTTCGCTGACGCCTGTGTGCATCAATCCAAAATTCTCTTGTAGGTTAAGGCGTTGGTGCGCTTCGACCACCACAGCGCGGCGAATTTCTCGTGTAGCCGCTAAATATATAGTTAACAAAGCTTTAATGTCGCTGCGTTAACGGCTAACAGTTAACTTTCACAAGAAGCTGACACGGAGGGGGAGATGTTTGGGGCACAAAAAGCGGATCACGATCTGGCGCTGACAGGATTGGAGCGCGCGAAATTGGAGCGCGACCGTCAAGCCGACAGACCCTTGCCTAGTTCACCGCCGGCGCCAGTTCTCACACCGCCGCCCGCGCTGCAGAGCGAACCAGCCGCAGTTCATGTTCAACCGAGCCCTCTGCCAGCACCGGCGCCACGACCTGCCCCGACACCACGGCCCTCCCCGACGGTGCAGAACGCGAACGCCGCGCATATGCTTGCCGGGCCCGGCGTCAAGCTCAAAGGCGACATTACCGGATGCGACGCGTTGCGTGTCGAAGGCACGGTTGACGGTACGGTCGTGGCGCGTCAACTCGTCGTTTGCGCAGGCGGCAGTTTTCTTGGAACGGCTGAGATCGAGGAAGCGGAAATCGAGGGCTATTACGACGGGACGTTGAATGTGCACGGCCGACTTCTGTTGCGCAGCAATGGCCGCATCTCCGGCACGCTCAGTTACGGCCAGATCGAAGTGGAGCGGGGCGGCGAAATCATCGGCCATATCGCGTGCCATCAAAAGCAGGAAGCGCCCAAACCTGCAGCGAATGCGCAATTGGTTTCGGTCTTGAGTGAACGGCGGGCACCGGTCGATCCGCTCACACCGCCAGCCGTCCCAATGCATCACGCCGCACACGTTATGGTGCACTCCGAAAGGCCGGCGCCACAACCACAGGCCTCGCTGCCGGATCATGCTGCAGACGAGGTGCAACCAAAGGCGCGTAAGAGCCTGTTCTTCGGCCGTGACTAAAGAAAGAAGCTGGTGAAGCACGGGTTTACGAACACCCGGCCTTGGGATGTCGTGGCCGTGCGCGACGCTGCGACATGGCGTAAAGGCCCGACAGCTAGAGCGTTTTGCGATCAGGATGACGCATATCCTGCATGGCGAAGATAGTTTCGGCATTCGTCAGGGGTGAAGGCAGGAAGTATCTCGGCGATAGCGTCGGTGATTTGGTCCTGTGTTCTGGCGTTGGCCTTGCGCAGGAAGGCCTTGAGCTTTGAGAACGTCATCTCAATGGGGTTCAGATCCGGCGAGTAGGGCGGTAGGAAGAACAGCCGCGCCCCGGCCCGGCGTATGGCCGTCCTGACGGCGCGACCTTTGTGGCTTCCCAGATTGTCCAGGATGACGATATCGCCAGGTTCGAGCGTGGGCACGAGCGCGCGCTCGACATAGGCGCGGAAGCGGATGCCGTTGATCGGTCCATCGAAGAGGATCGGCGCAACGATCCGGTCGTGACGCAGGGCCGCCAGGAAGGTGAGAGTTCGCCATCGACCGAAGGGCGCTTTGGCGAGGAGACGTTCGCCTCTTGGGCAGCGGCCATGGCTGCGGGTCATATTGGTCTTGGCCCAGGTCTCGTCGATAAAGACCAGCCGTTGCGGATCGAGCCGATCCTGATAGCGCCGCCATCGCGCACGGCGGCGCGCCACGTCAGGCCTGTCTTGCTCGGCGGCGTGCAGCGTTTTTTTTGAAGCTGAACCCTTGGGACCGGATGAAGCGCGACAGCATGGAGGCATCCGCCTTGATCCCGCGCTCGGCCAAGAGCCGTGCCGCGATCGCCATCAGCGTCAGATCGTCCTCGCGTGCGATCAGCCGCGCCAACCATGCGGCGTGCGGCTTCAGCACCGAGCGGCGATCCCCGCCCATCGGCCGTGCCTTCTGGCGACCCGTTCGCCGATAGGCCTGAAGCCACTTCACCGCGCTCGACGGGCTCACCCGGTAGCGCCGAGCCGCCTCCCGGCATGACAGAGCATCTTCCTCAACCGCGCCAATCACCCGAAGCCGCAAATCCTGCGAATACGGTTTGACCATCCATGCCGGCCTCCA
>JAGWVX010000050.1 GCA_018970685.1 Alphaproteobacteria bacterium
GCTCGACGAGTGGCGTCTCTATTTTCGGCAGGATTTCTTCGATCCTGACGGGGATAGCGGATGTTTAAAATGATCGGCAGACGGCGATGACCGGGTATCGTATCCGTGAGGCGCGGTTGCCAGCTGATCGGGGGAGTATTCTCGCTTTCGTCGTCGGGCTGCAACGGTACGAACGCGCATTTGAAGCCAACCGCCGGCTCGATACGCGATTTGCAGAAGAGCATTACGCAAATCTCATCCCGCAGCTACTGGCGCACCGTGGAAAGGTTTTTATCGCCGAAAATCAGGAAGCCCACGCCGTGGGTTGGGCCGCAGTTTGTGAAAAGGAAGGCGAGATTTACGTTCGGCCGGAGGAACGCCATTTTGGCTTCATTGCCGAACTCTTTGTCGTTGAAGCGGCTCGCGGCCTGGGCGTCGGCCGCCTACTGATTGCGGCCTGCGAGGATTGGGCGCGCAAGCTCGGCCTCGCAACCGTCAGGATCGGCGTACTCGCGGGCAATAGTCGCGCCATTGGGGCCTATGAGCGCGCAGGTTACAAACCTTACAGTCTGGAAGTGCGGAAAAACTTGTGAATCGGCCTTTCTGATTGGCATACACCGAAGGGCTGGATGCTTTCAGGTTTCAGCGATATGAATTGGCCCTCGCATGGCGCCCTGCGGCGCGAAGATGGTTAAGGCGCGCCGGGGCCGGTGCGGCAATCCCGATGTCGCCGCTGCGGTGACGGTATGGAGCGAAAGGAAGAGCCGGTGCTGGACACGGTTTCAAAGGTTTTCGCGGCGGTTCTGGCGTCGATGAAGACGCACAAATGGTGGTGGGCGGGCGGCGGCGGCGCGGCGGTGGTCGCGATTGCGGCCGCGATCATCATATTCGGTGGTTTTCTTGGACCGAGCGGCAGACTCATCTGCACAGCCACGCTCGATAGCGCGCGGAATTTCGGCGTTGTCCCCTACACCGCCAGCTTGGCCAGCAGCGACGCCAAGAAGACGGACGTCAAGGACCGGCGGGTTTGCCAAGCGAAAGCCGACGGCGATACCTATAACATGACAGTCGATCTGAAGTGCAAAGACAGCAAGCGTATCAAGAAGGGTGAGTGCACGACGCTCTACAGTGTCGAACGCGCGGACGGGTTGTCGACCTTTCAGGTGCGGCAGGTGCCGCCGGATGAAGAAAACGAGGCCGCCGCGGTGCCGCCGGTTAGTCCGGCAGCTGCACCCAATGCCGGTGCGCAAAGCCCGGTCGACAATAGCGATATACAGCCTGTCACCGGCAGCGCGGCTGTCGATAACAATAGCGCGCAGCCGACGCCGACCACTGGCGGCAGCGACGCCAACCCGCAGCAGTAAGGCTCTCTATTTAAGTCCGCTCATGGCGCAGACGAGCTTCCATTCCTCCGGCTGCACCGGCTGAACGGAAAGGCGCGAGGCGCGCACCAGCGCCATGTCTTTGAGCTTGGGCGTCGCCTTGATCTCGGCCAGTGTTACCGGCTTGGGCAGGTCTCGCACAGCCTTCACCAGCACCATGCCAAAGCGGCGGCTCTCGTCCGTCGGATCGGGGCGGTAGCCGCCGATTACTTCGACGATACCGACGATGCTGCGCTCTTCGCCGGAATGATAGAAAAACCCGCGGTCGCCAACGGTCATCGCTTTCATGTTGTTGGCGGCCTGATAATTGCGGACGCCACTCCAGGGTTCGCCCTTGTCGCCCTTCTTCTTCTGCTGATCCCAGGACCAGGCTTCCGATTCGCTCTTGAGCAGCCAATACGCCATCAGAATTTCGCCTCGACAGGATTCGCCGTCACCTTCCACGGCTTCACCTCAGATGACGCGAAGACGCCGGCTTTCACATAAGGATCGTTGGCATGCCAGGACTTCGCCGCTTCGAGGTTGTCGGCTTCCACGATCATTAAGCTGCCGTTCATATCGCCCCTGGCGTCGAGGAACGGCCCGCCGAGCCGAAGCATGCCGGGCGTCTCGCGCAGATAAGCAAGGTGGGCCTCGCGCGTGGCCATGCGCAACGGCAGCGCGCTCTCCTTGTCGATGGCGATGACGACGAAAAGCATTCTCTACCCGCGCATTGTTGCACGGATATTAGGGCATGCGGCCGCCGAAAAGGCAAAGTGCCGGTTAGACTTTTTCGAGGGTGTTGATCGTCAACTTCCAGGGGTGAAGCTCTGTGCGTTCGAACAGTCCGGCCTTCGCATAGGGGTCGTTTTGGGTATAAGTCATGGCTTCTTCGTAGTCCTTGACCTCGATGATCGCGAAACTGCCGATCATGTCGTCGTTGGGGCCGACAAAGGGGCCGCCGAACCTCACCTTGCCGTTCGCCTTCGTGTATTCGACATGCTTGGGCCGCGTGGCTGCGCGAATGGCGGCACCGCCAACTTTCCGATCGAAAGCGATAAACATGAACAGCATGGGATTTCCTCTCCGCTAACCGCGCCGGTATGCGCCAACCGCAACGGCGTCCGCCGCTCGATACGGTCGCGGGCGGCAGGCGGTTGCGGTAAACCGCAGGAATCGCTGCCGCTTGGCGCCTATTTTTGCACGCGCTCTGAGGAGAGCACAGGATGAATTACTATCACTGCTGGTTCAATTTGACGCCGGGTACGAAAGACACGAAATTTGCTCGCGCCATGAACCACTACATGACGCATCTGAAGGAAGAAGGACTGATCGAGAACTGGCGTTTGACGCGCCGCAAACTCGGCCTGGGCCCAAAGGAACTCGGCGATTTCCACATCGTGATGGAAACAAAGGATCTGGCGCAACTCGATGCCGCGTTCGCACTCGTTGCGTCGCGCCGCGAACCGACCGAAAGCGCACATTTCGGCGTCAATTCGCAGGTCAAAGACGCCGTTTTCGCGCTTTATCGCGATTTTCCCGACGCGATGCGCCATGAAGGCGAGGAAAAGTTCTGACGCTATTCCGGTTTCAGCGGGCGGCTCATCAACCGCGCGATCGCGGCGTCGAGAGGCAGCGATCCGTCGAGCACCGAAGCGACCGTTTCGGCCACGGGCAATTCGATCTTTTCCCTGCGAGCCCGGACGATCAAGGCCGGCGCGGTCATGACGCCTTCGGCCAGCGGCCCGCCCGGTGCGCACAGTTCGGCCAGCGCACGACCTTTTCCGACTTCATAGCCGAAACGGTAGTTGCGCGAATTCGGGCTGGTGGCGGTGAGCACCAAGTCACCCAATCCTGAGAGGCCCATCAGCGTTTCGGACCGTGCGCCCAGCGCCGCGCCCAGTCGCAGCAATTCCGCAAAGCCGCGGGCCAACAGCGCCGCACGGGCGCTTTCGCCAAGTCCCAGGCCGTCCACGATGCCGCATGCGATGGCGTAGACATTCTTCGCCGCGCCGCCCAGCGCCACGCCCAGAATGTCATCGCTGGCATAGGGGCGAAACGTGGTATGGCCCAGGCTCGCTTGCAGCCGTTGGGCGATGTCAAAGCGCGCCGCGATGGTGACGGCCGTCGGCAGGCCGGCTGCTGAATCGCGTGCGAAGGAGGGACCGGAGAGGATCGCAGGCTGAAACGCCGGGGCGGTCTCGCGAAATACCTCGGTGACTAGCTTGCCGGTCGTCTGCTCGACGCCCTTGGCGCAGATCACAAGTGGGATACCTTTCGGCGCCGCCGCCGCCACCAGTGTCAAGCTGGCGCGCAGGTGTTGGGTGGGTGCCGCGACGAGAAGGGCTTCAGCCTGCACGGCCACCGCCAGATCGCCGGTGGGAAGGATGGCGGTTGGAAGTGCGACACCGGGCAGGAAGAACATGTTTTCCCGCGTTCGGGAGATTGAATCGATCACTGCCGACTCGCGAGCCCAAAGGCTGACCTGACGTCCTGCTCGTGCTGCCGTCAATGCCAAGGCCGTGCCCCAGGCGCCGGCTCCGATAACACCGATTTTCTCGTAAGGTCTTGCTACGTCCATATTTTCTGCCATTTATGGGTTTGGATCTAGACTCGATGGTGCGCTGCGGAAGATTGAACGATTTGTTGAACGTTCAGAAATAAATACTATCCTGACCTGGAAAATGAGAGCATGCCGGTCGTCGGAACCGGTGTAAGGGGTATGGCCTATGGCCGAAAAAGACACGGTCCGCGAACAAATCATCGAAGCCGCCAAGAAGCGTTTTTCGCATTTCGGCTACGCAAAGACCACCATGGCCGAAGTCGCCGCCGACTGCAGCATGTCGCCGGGCAACCTTTACCGCTTTTTTCCGGGCAAACTCGACATCGCCGAAGCCATCGCCAGCGCGGCGCACGAAGAGCATCTGAAGGAATTGCGCAAGCTGATCCAGGCGCCGGGTAAGAGCGGACGCGATCGGTTGCGCGATTTTTTCTTCGAAGAACTGCGCCACACCTATCACATGCTGGAGAAGAACCCGCGGATTCACGAAATGGCCAGCGTCATTGCCTGTGAGCGCCCGCAATACTCCAATTGGATGTTGGCGAATGAACGTAAAATTCTTGTCGAAATCTTCGATGAGGCGGAACGCCGCGGCGAGTTCCGCACGCATGATAAAGAATTCACAGCGGAGATGTTTCAATCCGCGACCATGAAGTTCCACTATCCGCAGTTATGGTCGAAGTTGACTTTACCCAAGCTCGAACGCGAACTCGACGGGGTGCTGAAACTTCTGGTCGACGGTTTGTACGCGCAAGCAGCGCACCATAATGCCGGTCAGGCCGCATAGCTGGTCTGCTCTTTCTTCCGCCACAAATCCGTCTTAGACAACTGGCGATGCGTCGTGTTGCAAGCCTCCTTCTTCTCGCGATTTTGGCTACGGGCCTTGGCGGAGCGGGTCAGCCACCGCCCCAGCGTTCCATCGTGCTGAGCGACACTGATCGCGCCGATCTTGACCGCGTCAGCGCTTATCTCAATTCCATTCATACACTAACCGGCGACTTCGTGCAGATCGATCCAGACGGCGAGATTGATCAAGGCCGCTTCTTTATGCAGAAGCCGGGGCGCATGCGCTTCGAGTACAGCCCGCCCAATCCGATCCTGATCGTGTCGGACGGCAGCACCGTGGCCGTCGCCAATCGCAAGCTCAACACAGTGGACCGTTATCCGCTGTCGGCGACGCCGCTCGACTTGATCCTCTCCGACGACATCGATCTGCGCCACGACAACGAGGTCATGGCGGTGAGACGTCAACCAGGAGAGCTGATCATCGAAGCGCGTTCGAGCGCCAACCGCACCAAACCAAACATCACTCTCGTTTTTACGGATCCCGTGCTTGAACTTCGGCAATGGACAGTGGTGGACGACCAGGGGCAGACAACGACGGTTGCGCTACGCGATCTGCAGCCTGGCGCGGCGATCGACGGTCAGATGTTCGTGCTCCGAAACGCGCCTAAAGCGGTAGGCACCAGGTCCCGGGACTGACGCCAATGTCTTCTCCGCATCCCGTGGTTGGGTTGGTCTGCGATCACCGTGTGGTGGGCGACCACCCCTTCCATATGGTCGGCGAGAAATACATCAATGCCTTGCGCGACGGCGCTGGCGTTCTGCCGCTTCTTATTCCAGCGCTCGAACCGCCCTTGGCGATCGCAGACTTGCTGGCGAACCTCGATGGATTTCTGTTCACCGGCTCGCCGTCGAACGTCTCGCCGCGCCATTACGGCGGGTCACCGCCGCCCGGCGGCCAGCTCGAGGACGAACGCCGCGATGAGACCGCGTTGCCGCTGCTGCGCGCGGCGGTCGAGATCGGCAAGCCAGTGATCTGCATCTGCCGCGGTTGCCAGGAATTGAACGTGGCTTTCGGCGGCACGCTGCATCAGAAAGTGCACGAGGTCCCCGGCCGCATCGACCATCGTGAAAGAGACGTCACGTCCCTTGACGAGCAATATGCGCCGGTTCACCCCGTATTGGTGGCGGAAGGCGGTTTGCTGGCACGCCTTACGCCGGCCCGCGGCTTCGACGTGAACTCACTGCATGGCCAAGGCATCGACCAGCTAGCGCCGGCGCTCTTTGCCGACGCCGTGGCGCCGGACGGGCAAATCGAGGCGGTTTCCATGCCGGGCGCAAAGGGTTTTCTGCTGGGTCTGCAATGGCATCCGGAGTGGCGTTGGGCTGAGAACACTGTCTCTCGCGCGATCTTTACCGCGTATGGCGCAGCATTGCGCAAGTAGTCGGCTTGACTAACCCGTAAGTTATAACTTACGGTAAGTCATGACTTACAAATATACGTTGCCAGCCCTGGCTGACCCCACACGCCGTAAAATCTTCGAGCGCTTGCGCCATGGCGCCAAGCCGGTGGGCGTGCTTGCCAAAGGCCTTCCGGTCAGTCGTCCGGCCGTGTCGCAGCATCTGAAGGTGCTGAAGGAGGCCGGCTTGGTCGGCGACCGGGCAGATGGCACGCGCCGTGTCTATTACATCGACCCCAACGGGCTTGCCGACATTCGGCGCTGGCTCGATCAGTTCTGGGACGACGCGCTGGAAGCGTTTCGCGCCGAAGCGGAAAAAGACCAGGAGGAAAAATGAGCCAGCGCAAGATCACTGCCGCGCCGGTCCGCAAGTCGATCCATGTGAAGGTACCGCAAGCCAGAGCCTTTGAAGTATTCACGGCGAATTTCGGGCGCTGGTGGCCCAGAAGTCATCACATCGCCAAGGTGGAAATGAAAGAAGCCGTCATTGAGCCGCATATCGGCGGACGCTGGTATGAAAAAAGCGTCGATGGCTCGGAATGCGAATGGGGCGAAGTGTTGGTTTGGGAGCCGCCGTCGCGGGTCGTCCTTTCCTGGCGTCTGAACAGCAAATTCGAAATCGATGCCAATGTCGATAGCGAGGTCGTCGTCCGATTCATTGCCGACGGGCCTAGCGCCACGCAAGTTGAACTTGAGCATCGCATCGCCTCCTCCGACGCGGAAGCCATTCGGGCTTCGGTGGATTCACCGCAGGGCTGGGGCGGCCTGCTTACCCTCTATTGCGAGGAAGCTCAGAAATGAGAACGGCTCCGGACATTCCTAATTTGCGTACCGGAAGCGCACCGGCGCTGATGATCATCGTTGAACAAGCGGTGAGTAACACTGGATGGCGTCTTCATATTGACCGTCGTCGAGCGCAGATCACGCCAACCCACCAAACGATGCATACTTCTGGCGCTTTTGCCCGCGAGCCCGCCGTTCTGTTCTACACGTTTGCGGGCAATTTCGTGCCCGCGCACAAGTTGTTGACCGCCGCGGCTTTAACGGTCGTCGCAGGTCTTTCGTTCCCTGCATTCGCACGTCAACCCATCATCGGAGAAACTTCATGAACCTGAAGATTCATGCTTTCCCCAACAGCCCGCGGGGCTTCAAAGTGCTGGCGGCCGCCAATTACCTGGAGCTGGATTACGAGTTCCAGTTCGTCGATCTAGGTAAGGGCGACCAGAAGAAGCCGGAATTCCTGGCGCTTAATCCGAACGGCCGGATGCCGGTTCTGGAAGAGGAAGGCTTTGTGCTGTGGGAGCCCAACGCCATCCTGCAATATCTTGCATCGAAGAAGCCTGAAACCGGCATGCTGCCGGGGAACGCGCGCGGCCATGCAGACGTCACACGCTGGATGTTCTGGGATGCGTCGCACTGGGATCCAACCTGCGCAATCTTCATTTTCGAGCATGTCGTGAAGGCGTTTCTGAAAATGGGTGCGCCGGATGCTGCCGAGGTCACCAAAGGCGAACAACGCTTTCACCAGTTTGCGCCGGTGCTCGAATCTCAGCTCAAGGCGCACAAATTCGTTTCTGGGGACCAACCGACGGTGGCGGATTTCTCACTCGCCTCGCCGCTCTACTATGCGGAACAGGCGAAGTTGCCGCTGACGCCGTATGCGGCGATCCCGCGCTGGTACAAGGATATGTCGTCGTTACCTGCCTGGAAGGAAACGTTGGGGCTGATCTTGCCCGCCGCCGCGTGATTTCCCCCTCGGCGCTTGTTACCATTGGTGTATGAGCGCCGGGCCTATCTCCATTTTATCGGTCTGCGTCGGTATGCCTACCGTCATTGGTATGGAAAACGGCGAGGAGATCCTTTCAGGAATCGCCAAGCACGCTGTGCAGGCTGAGAGCGTGGTGTTGCGCACGCTCGGCATTACGGGTGACGGGCAGGCCGACCTTGAAGCGCATGGTGGCGTCGACAAGGCGGTCTATGTCTATCCGTCCGATCACTGGATCTGGTGGGAGACCGAGAAGAACCTCCACTGTGCGCCGAATACCTTCGGCGAGAATTTGACGCTCGCAGGCGCGGACGAAACCGATATTTGCATCGGCGATCGATTCGAGTGGGGCGATGCGCTTCTGGAAGTCAGCCAGCCACGCGCGCCCTGCTTCAAGCTTGGCATTCACACCGGGCGGCGGGACGTGCCGCTGGCAATGACATTGTCGGCGCGCTGCGGCTGGTATCTGCGCGTCATCGCAGGTGGTGTCGTTCCGGTGCGCAGGGCGATTCTGCGGCGGGCGGCCACACGCGGCGGACCGACGGTGCGCGAAAGCTTCGTCGCGTTGTTTTCCAAAACGTTCGACGGCCGCGCATTGCGCCGAATTCACGATGCGCCGGGGTTGTCCGAGGCATGGCGGCACGCGATCAACAAAAAAATCGCCGCTTTTCCGGGTTGAATTCAAATTGTGGTAATTTTGGCACTGTCATTAAAAAAATCTTAAGCAAACCAGATATCGGAAAATAGTTGAAAACTGTGGCGAATTTGCATATGTTCATCCTCACGAAGGGCGTTGGTTCCGGCAGGCACTGCCCCCCCGCTCGCAAGCCGGACAGAACCCTTCGTCAGCGGTGTCGGTCATCCCCTCCCGGCACTTCGCGCGTAACGGCGCAAGCGACGCCCGGTCGGCACCCCCGACCGGGCGTTTTTCTTCACCATTGAAATGGGCTGCGCGTCGGCGTGACGAAGATGCGCTCGAAGCCGTCCCCACAACCGTGATTGTTCAACCAATCGGCGAATCGCTCCGGTGTGTAACCGTCTCGGATCCAGTCGCCGATTGCACGGCCGCGCGCTTCTTCTTGCGCGAAAGCGGTGAACAGCTTCAGCCATCGCTGATGTTTCTTGACGATGCCGGCAAATTGCGCCTGCGCGCTTTCGCGCGCATCCCAGCTGTCGCGATGAATCAAATACAGCGCTGCCGCAAGCCCCGTGCGATCGTTTCCACCGGAGCATTTCAACAGGAACGGTTTCGGTGCAGCGTCGAAGGCATCCATCAGGCAGATCAGCATTGCCCGTGTCGGTAGCTTGCGCGAATCCAGCATCGCATCGAAATGGCCTGCGCCGAGAGCGGCGCAGACGCGCTTTTCATAGCGCCACCACGACAGGTCGCTGTTTTCGCCGCGCAGATTGACGATGGCGCGCAGGTCATGCCGTCGCATCAGTCCATATAGGCCGCCGACATAGGCCTGCGACGATCGCGCGACTTCACCTTCGCGCACCCAGCGGAAATTGTAGAATATGTCGAGCAAGGGGCGCATGAAGAGGAGGCGTCCGAGGAATTGGGGGAATAAGATGCAACTAAGCCGTAAAGCGCTCAATGCCCGGTGGGCCTGGACGAGCACGGCCGCCGCGGTCGCCTTCCTGATACTGAATATCGCCGACAGCTATCTGCGGGCAAAATCTGGCTACGGCGTGGCCGATCTGCAAGGGGTGAAGACCGGCTGGGGCATTCGCATGATCGTCGACCGCTGGACCAGCCCGCCCGACGCGGCCCTGGCTGGCTTCGGCCTGGGCTTCGACTATCTATTTATGCCGCTCTATGCCGCCGCGCTCTATTATGGCGCCATCGAGGCGCGCGAGCGCTTTGCGGCCAAGCCGGGCTTGATGCGGCGGATCGTGGACATGCTGGCCGCCGCCCCCATCGCGGCGGCGTTGTTTGACGCTTGCGAGAACGGCTTGCAATTAACGATGATGCTGCGCGGTCCCAGCGATTTGCTGGCGATGCTGGCGGGCGAAGCAACGATGGCAAAATTCATCGGCGTCTATGTCGGCCTGGCGCTGGCGCTTCTGGCGATCTTGGGCTTGTTTGTGAAACCGAGGAAGAAGGACACCGACGGGGATTAAAGCCTGAACGACAAGCTCACTGCGCCGAACTGGTCGGCCGACGTTTGCGAAGCGTATTCGCGCGAACGGAAAACATGTGTAAAGGCGAGCCGTACCCGTGCGAAAGTCATGGCGGCGCCCAGTTCCAGGTCGCCGACCAGGTTTTTCTTCGCCACCGAACGGCTCGACTGCCAGGTGTTGCCGTCGAGAAAGATGTTGCGGGCGATGGCCCGTCCATCGATGCCGACAAATACGTAAGCGCTGAAGTCGCTCGTCGGCTCGAAGAAATTCGATCCAGGCAGGCTCGGCTCTATCCGCAAGGGTCCAAAATCGTCGGGCAGATTGAAACCCAGCCGCGCCATCGCACCGGCATTGACGTAGTCATAGACATTGCCGATGGCACCGCCGAAATGCGGCTCCAGGTCGAAATAGAGTCCAAATACCGACTGCGGCGGAACCAATTTGAGACTGCCTCATAGATCAATGCCAGTCCCGGCTCGTCGCGCAATTGCGTCGGCCAGCCCCTGGGTTTGGCGTTATGGATGATCGAATGGACCCATTTCTGTGCGTCTTCGGCCAGCGAGGCGGGGCCGATGACGCCGAACTGCAGCTGAAGCTGGTCAAGCCGCGTCTTATCGGGGTTCTGCTCCATCAAGCCAATGGCGCCATAGAGGAATCCTGCATAAGGCCGTTCAGTTAACGGCGGGTCCGCCAGATCGGTATCCTTAGGCGTGTAGATGTTTTGGCCGAGGGCATAGCCGGTGCGCACTTTGCCTGCCGGCGCAAAGAAGGGCAGCCGCCGCGCCGTGTCGACGGCCCAGTCCAGTGTCTGATTCGGCCCGGTGGTGTAGGTGAACTGTACGCCATTGGTGTAGTCACGGTCGGTGTTGAAGAAAATGTCGTTCTCGAACAGCACCGTAAACGTCGCCGGCTCGCTCGCAGCATGCGGCGCTTGCGCGGCCAAGAATACGGCTCCTGCTATGGTCAAACCCGAACGGCGCACCACAACCTGCCCTTTGGCTTTTGAGTCGGATTTTATGCCCCCAACGTGCCGGTCCGGCGACGATGCCGGTGAAATCGGCATGGTGTAGCCGCCTTTTGTCCTTGCCGCTTGACCGGCTTCACGCTGTCAGTATATTGCGCGGCTCTCCGGGGGGCAGCGCTTCCTAGCGAAAATATTTATATTCAAGGACTTAGACCATGTTCGCGGTGATCCGCACAGGCGGCAAGCAGTACAAGGTGGCGAAGGACGACGTCCTGACCATCGAAAAGGTCGCGGGCGAGGTCGGCGGCGAACTGAAACTCGGCGAAGTCCTGCTGCTTGGTGGCGATAGGCCCAAAACCGGCGCACCGCTGGTTGCCGGCGCGTCCGTGACCGCAGAAATCGTAGCGCAAGGCAAGGGCGAGAAGGTCATCGCCTTTAAGAAAAAGCGCCGCAAGAGCACACACCGCAAGCGCGGCCATCGCCAGCCTTTCACCAAGATCAAGATCACCGGAATTTCGGCGTAAGGAACCAGATCATGGCTCATAAGAAAGCAGGCGGTTCCTCTCGCAACGGTCGCGACTCGGCGGGCCAGAGGCTCGGCGTGAAGCTGTTCGGCGGTCAGGAAATCTCCGCGGGCAACGTGATCGTGCGCCAGCGCGGCACCCAATTCCATCCGGGCGAGAACGTCGGCATGGGCAAGGACCATACGCTGTTCGCGCTT
>JAGWVX010000464.1 GCA_018970685.1 Alphaproteobacteria bacterium
AGGCTCAGCAGATGGTCCTCGCCACGATCGTGAGCCCGCCCTATTACCTGCTGCCGGCCCAAGCTCCCACCTGGACGCCGGTGCATATCTTGGGCCTCCATCTCGAGCCGCATTACTGGATTCAGATGCCCGCGACATGGGTTTCCGACACCAGCGCGCGCGAAATCAAGGTTTGCGGCGAGGCACAATCGCGTTGGAACGAGGTGTGGAAGGATGCGCTTGCGGCGCGGAAATTCGTCTTGCCGGATCGCCGGAATTACTATGACGCGGAAATGCTGACGATGATCGCGATCAATCGCGACGGCAACCACATCCTCTATCAGGTTTCCGAGGCGGTGCGCGATTTTCGCGCCGGCGACAAGGCCAAGGCGCGCGCCGAGGCGATGGAGACCTACAAGGACTTCGACGAAATCGCCGCTTACGAAAAACGCGCCGAATACGGCAAATGGAAGAATTGGTATCGCGGAGAATGGCTCGACGGCATTCGCCACACCCGCCAGATGGTCGAGGCTTTTGTCCGCTTCATCGACGATCCCGAGGGCACATTGCCCGCGCCGGTTCTGTCGGACCACTGGCAGGGCTATTACCACATCATGCATTACGAAGGGGACCGCACCGTCGACGTACACTGACCCCCTCCGGCCGGCGGCCCACGGAGGAAAAATCACGGGGAATCACATGCAGACGACGGACCGGAAATCCTGCGCGCGCATGCGCCCTGCATTGCGTCTGACCTTCTTGCCGGCACTGGCGATGGCCGCGGCGTTGCTGGCGGCACCGAGCTTCGGCGGCTCGAAATTCTTCAAGAACTCGGATGTCCCCGCGGGCAAGCCCTTCCCGGCGATGCCGCTGACGGCGAAGCAGAAGGCCATGATCGCCGCCAGCGCCAAGGAGCATCGGCGCGAAATGGACGTGTTGCATCTCAAAGCGCTGCGCCCGCCACGCAATGGCGGCGATCCCGACTCGCCTTACGCCGCCAATTACGACGAAGCGCTCGCCAACCCTTATCCACGCCCGTCGGACGTCTTGCGCCGGAACGACGGAAAGGAAACGGCGACCCCGGCGCAATGGTGGCGCATTCGCCGCCCGCAGATCGCCGCCGCATTCGACGAGGACATTTACGGCCATCCGCCGAAGGCGACCCCGCCCGTGAAATGGGAGGTGGCGGACACCAAGACCGACGTCATCGGCGGCGTGAAGGCGATCACCAAGAAACTCGTCGGCCATGTCGACAACGCGGGCGATCCGGCGATCACGGTGAACATCGAGGCGTCGGAGACTCTGCCCGCCGACGTCAAAGGCCGCGTGCCGGTGATCATCGAACTCACCTTCGACTTTTCGAAGTTCCATTTTCCCAAAGGCTTCAAGCTGCCGCCGGAACCGCCGGGCCCGGATTGGAAGACGCAGATCCTGCGCCTCGGCTGGGGCTATGTGACCTACGATCCGACCAGCGTGCAGCCCGATAACGGCGCCGGCCTGGCGGAAGGCATCGTCGGCCTGGCCAACAAGGGCGAGCCGCGCAAGATGGACGATTGGGGCGCATTGCGCGCCTGGGCTTGGGGCGCCAGCCGCATCCTCGATTATCTGAAGACGGAGCCGCATGTCGCCGGCGACGAAATCGGCATCGCAGGCCACTCGCGCTACGGCAAGGCGGCGCTGGTCGCGGAGGCCTTCGATCAACGTTTCGCCATCGGCTATATCAGTTCATCGGGCGCGGGCGGCGCCAAACTGCTGCGCCGCAATTACGGCGAAACCGTCGCGAACATCGCGGGCGACGAATTCCACTGGATGGCGGGCAACTTCCTGCGATACGCCGCCGACCCGCTGACGCCCAACGACCTGCCTGTCGATGCCGATGCGTTGATCGCGCTGTGCGCACCGCGGCCGGTGTTCATCAGCGCCGGTTCGCCGGAAGCCGGCGACGCCTGGGTGGACGCGCGCGGCATGTTCATGGCCGCCGCCGGCGCCGGACCGGTCTATCGGCTGCTGGGCAAGAAGGGGCTCGAAACGGACATCTTTCCGCCGATGGGCACGACCTTGATCTCGGGGGATGTCGGCTTCCGCCAGCATCATTACGGGCATACGCAGGCGCCGAACTGGCCGGTCTTCTTGAAATTCGCGCGCAAATATCTGCACGCCGAAAAATCTTAGAGTCGTTTGCGTTCGGATGTACTGAACGAACGCGTTGTCATCCCGGCCAAGCCGTGCCGAAGC
>JAGWVX010000465.1 GCA_018970685.1 Alphaproteobacteria bacterium
CGAGGGGGAGGACGAACAGGTTCGCCGTTCCCGCAATACATATTTTGTACCAATCGAAAGAATGCAAAAACATGCCGAGCTGTTTGCGCGTCTTCAGAGCCAGCGTTACACCTTCATGGCGCTCTTTGGTGCTGAGGCGATTGCGCCTTTCAACTCGTTACGCGAAGCACAAGTTCGAATATCTGTCTCAGCGCAAACACTGATAGGGATGGTAGGTCGCCGTAGTGCGCGTGAGCGGAATGAAGCGCTCTGGGATAGATGCGAAGCGGATATTTGGGAAGGAATGAATGAGGCCAACGGACAGGTTGACCACATAAATTCAACCCTCGCTAATGCCATCGAATTGGTTGAACGGATATGCAGGCCCGTTCTTCTTCAGGCTGACCGAAAAGCGACTCACAAGTGGTTTAGAACTAAGTTTCCTCGCAAGCCAGCCAAACCGGCTGCATGACATAGGCCACTCACGCCGCTTGCGGGTCGTAGTGGAGCACGATCAATTCCGGCAGGGCGCAAGGGGTTAGCGCATAGGCACGGCCGTCGTCGTCGCTGAATTCGACCAGCGCCGTTTTCGCATCGAGCAGTTCGACCACCGTGCCGACTTGTCCGCGCGCGAGATTGTCTGCCGGGCGATCCGCCAGCAGCGCCACGACATCCAGCAAACGCGGTTCGGCCGTTTCGTTTCGATCCATCACAGCACCCAACAAGTCACGAACCGCAAGGCGTCTTCGCTGGTTCGTACCATCCAGATTGATCTTACCACGGCCTGCTTGCCGTGTCGCGCCAAGGGCACATCCAGCCGCCAGCTTGTGCCGTAGCCGTCTCGGCCCATTTCTTCCGCGTCGCCGTCCGTCGCCGCCAGCAAGGCATCGCGCAACCAAACGGCCTCGCCCTTCCCGATCCCAAGCGCATCGCGGAACACCCGCGCCTTGTGCCGCCCGCGCGGATGGTTCGGATCGAGGCAATAGTCTTCGAGCTTTCGGATATCGAAGACGACGCGCTCGCGATTCGGCAAAGCAGCCATGGCGTCCAATATAGGCTCGGCCGCGCCGCTTTTCATCTAACCGATCCGCGTCGCCCGCGCGGCGTCGAAGGGATGGTCGATCAGCGCCTGCATCCGCGCGACGAAACGCTCCGTGTTCTCCAGTCCGGCATGGATCTCGAAGGCCGCTTCGTCGGTCCAACGCGAGACGATCCAGAACAACCGCGGATCGCGCGCCGAGCGATAGGCTCCGATCTCCAGGCAACCCGGCTCGGCGCGCGTGCGCGACACTTGCGCCTGCAACACCGCGCCGGCCTCTGCTTCGACGCCTTCGCGGGCGTGGAAGCGGGCGACGATGAACAGCTCCATCACTGGTTCTCCTTACGCCGCCTTTGTCGCGATCTCCGGATAATATAGCTGCATCGTCCGTCCCGTATAAGAGAGCAGGTTGGGATAGAGGCACGCCGCGTCCCGCAGCGGGCCGTTGAAGAACGGCGTCAGCACCGAGACGGCGAAAGCAAACGCCGTGGCATCGGCGCCGCAAGGCTTGTCGCCCATGAGGTAGGGCTTGTCGCCGATCTGAACCGCCAGAGAGGCGATCGAGCGCGCGCCAAGATCGGCGATCTCCGCCGGCGAATGACGGCCAAGGCCCTGGGCATAGACGGTGTTCTTCACCCGCTCGCGGGTCTCGCGGCGTACCGTGTCGCGCATGCCTTCCGGCATCCGGTCGAAGAAGGTCGCGGGACCCTTGGCGAAGTTGGCGTCGTCGAGCCAGCGCTCCTGCACCATCGCCCAATAGAGATGATCCTCCAGCATGCGCTCCACGCACCAGGCGCGCGCCCGCTGCTCCCGCGTCAGGCCGGCATCGAGATCGACGCCGTATTTCTTCTCGAGATGATCGCGGATGAAGGTGGAATCGCCCAGGCGCAGCCCGTCGTCTTCGATCCAGGGAATCTTGCCCTTGGGCCCGTTCTGCGGGATGCCGCCCTCGCCATAGGCGTAGGGCAGGCCCGACATTTTGAGCTGCAGGTCGGTCTTGATGGCGAAGGGGCTGGCGGCGGGAAGGCCGAAAGCGGGGCCGAAGCCGAAAAGCGTGATCATGGCGGGTTCTCCTTGGTTCGGCTCTGGTCATACTGACATCCTGCTGACAACATGCTGTCAGGAGTGATTTGCGACGGTGCCGTCATGAGACGCGCGGACAGATTGTTTCGCATCATCCAGGTGCTGCG
>JAGWVX010000051.1 GCA_018970685.1 Alphaproteobacteria bacterium
AGTAGTTGTAACGAAGTCCGAGGAAGAACTCGCGGCCGGTCTGATGCCAGTAGTAGAGACGCTGGCCAACCGAATCGACGTACTGGTTCTGCGGCTGGTTCGTCAGATTCAGCGCGTCGAAGGTGAGCGTGAAGTTTTCGTCGTACTTGTAACTGGCGGAAGCATCCAGGTTGAACGTCGAGGTATTGATTTCCTGATCGTTCAGGTTGCCCGGATTGATCTTGGCGATGTACTTGCTGCGGAACGCCGCCGACAGACGCGCCTGGAATGCCGACTGATCGTCGTAATAGATCGTCGCGTTGTAGCTGGTGTGCGAAAGCCCCTCGAGGTCGGCCTTGGTGAGAATGCTGCCGTCCTTGTTGTAGTAGATCTGCTGGGCCTGCACGAACGTGACGTTGCCGAGGAACCCGAAATTGCCGAGCGGTCCGGGCAGGAAGTCGAAAGGCTGCTGCCAGTTGATTTCCGTGCCGTAGAGCGGACTGCCCTTCGAGTTCGCGGGTTCGCTGAACTGCCAGATGGCGTTCTCGTTGCAGCCCGTCGCCGGCGGCGCGGCATAGGATGTACCGCAAGCCGCCACCGCTAAACTGTCGGGCAAGCCGTACGGATTGCCGTGATAGACGATGTTCGACGTCAGCGTCTGCACCAGGCTGTCGATGTGCTTGTAGAACATCGCGATCGAGAGCAGCGCACCCTTGTGGTAGTACCATTCGAAGGACAGATCGACGTTCTTCGAGCGGAACGGCTTCAAGAACGGATTGCCGACCTTGACCGTGTAGTTGCTGCCCGACTTGCTGGCGCTGGCGCCCGGCAGAAGGTTCGTCAAATCGGGCCGCGCCATGGCGTAGGAGGCGTTGATGCGGACCAGGAAGTCGTCCGCCGGCTCGAACACGGCGTTCATCGACGGCAGGACATCGTGGTAGGTCTGCTTGACCGTCGTCGGGATGACGGCATTGGACGCCTTGTCGTAGCTGTAGCCGATCGAGGTCGTGGAGGTCTCGACGTAGCGCGCGCCGATATTGCCGCGGAACGGCACGCCGTAGAACATCGTGTCCCAATCCGCCTGCAGCCAGCCGCCGGTATCGTCTTCACGAACCGAACCGTTGGAACTGAGCGACGGCTCGGGGCCGAGCTTGAAGGCGCCACCTTCCGAGGTCGGATCCCAGATATTGAAGGCCGCATTCCACTTGTTCAAATCGGGGACCATCCAGCTGGTGGGCGATCCGCTGGGCAGATTGAGCCCGCACAGCGATACCATCTCGGAGTATTTGGAAAGGTCGGCGGCCTCCATGTCCGTCGGGATCGAGCTGTCGAGGTTCGATGTCGAGCCGTTGGAACGGCGCAAATCCATCGTCCGATAGCCGTAGTTTCTCGCATTGAAGCCGCCTTGCAGCGTCAGCCAGTCCGTCGTGGTCCAGCTGAAGTCTCCCTGGATCGTGCGGTAGGCGTTGAAGTCGTATTCCGCACGCTCGCGAATCTGCGACAGGAACCAGTTGTTCGTCGATGTGACGGTGCCGCTGGAGTCCGCCGCACTGCCGAAGTTGATCATCGGAATTGCGGAATAGCCGCCGCTGTAGTCGTAGGCGAAGTTCTGGATGCCGGGCACGCCGTAATCGTAGGTCAGCGTGGTTTGGATCGGATTGCGGTGATGCGACTCGGACCAGCCGACAAGGCCGTGGACCTTGAACGAATCCGAGAAGGAATGCGTCCCGTCCAATGTCACCTGCTGAAACCGCGTGTCGAGATGATCGAGACGATGCTCCACGCGTGCGCCGACATTGTTCGCCGTCAGCTTCGTAACGTTGTTCCTGGCGTTATCGACGGTGAAGGAGGTTACGTCGATCTTCCGGATGCCCCAGCTTGCCGGCAGCCCGGGACCAAGCGACTTGGTGGCGAAATTGTTGCTGAAGGAGTTGGCCTCGATATAGGCCTCCTGGCGCTGCACCGCGAAATCGGCGAACAGGGCGTCCAGGGTGAACAGCGTGTCGTCGTCCGGTTGCCACTGCACGGAGCTGGTCAGGCCGAGCCTTTTTTCATGATTCATAACCAAGTCGTAGCGCGGAAACCGCGGATGGAACGCTTCGTTGACGAGGTCGTAACTGGCGCCGGACGTCATGCCGTCCACGCTTGCGAAACGCTGGCTGGCGCTGCAGCCCGAGGCGCACCCCGCAACCCCCGGCGCGGCGTGCGTGTCGCTCTGCGCGGTGTTGTCGTTCTGGAAACGCACCGTGCTGGTGCCGTCTTCGAGCGTGTTCTGAATGCCGTACGCGGCGGACACCAAAACGCCCAGACGGCCGCCCATGAGGGTGTCGGACACCAGCGCCGCAAACCGCGGATCGCTGCTGCCGGCGAGGTCGTTGTAACCGTATTGCGCGGAACCGGTCAGCACGAAACCGGGATGATCGAAGGGATGGGCCGTGTGCATGTCGACAGTCGCGCCGAGCGAGCCCTCTTCCAGATCGGCCGATGCCGATTTGTGAACCGTCAGCGCCGAGAAGAGGTCCGCCGCGAAGACGTTGAAGTCGAAGGCGCGGCCGCGATTGGTGCCGCCCGAGATGTCCTCCGAGCCGGTCGTCGCCAAAGCCTCCATGCCGTTGATGCGCACGCGGGTGAATCCCGGGCCAAGGCCGCGGACCGAGATCTCGCGGCCCTCGCCGGCGTCGCGCTCCAGGGCAACGCCCGGAATGCGCTGCAGCGATTCCGAGACGTTAAGGTCCGGGAACTTGGCAATGTCCGTCGCCAGAATGGAGTCGGACGAGTCGAGCGCATTGCGTTTCATATCCAACGCTTTTTCCAGGCTTTGACGGAAACCGGTAACAACAACGGTTTCCATAGGCGTGCTGGTGCTCTGCGCCAGCGCCGCGCCGGCCCCCAGCACCGTCGCCAGCGCCAAAATCGATGCGCCCAGCATCGCGTGGCCATGCAGAAGCCGAGTGTTCTTCGAAGTCGGCATAACGCTGCCCTCCCTATCAGGCATTTGCCGGTCTTTTCCTCGGCAAACGCGGCTGTTACCTCCGTCCGATGCCGCGTCGTTGCACGGCTCGGTCATTGCGGCTCACCGCGCGATCTCTTGCGGCGGCGCGGCTTTCGAGCCTGATGTCTCTTCCCCCGTAGCTCGCGGCAACGCGAAACTCGACAAAATGACACCGGTAGCAATCCTTATCGCCCACGCCTTACATGAACCTTACAAGCAGCGTGACTTCTGCAGTTGGGTGCCGATTGCAGTCACGGCGATGTTTCCGCGCAACACACGCGGCTTGCCCTCTGTGTCGCTGCGCCGCGTGCGATGCGATTGGAATTCGCGCAGTGCGGCGCTTAGCCGACGAGCGCGTGCGAAAGATCGAGCGAAAAAACGGCGCCGCCGGCGGGACGGTTTTCGATATTGACGGAACCGGCATGCATCTCCGTCACGCGCGCGACGATCGCCAGACCGAGCCCCGCGCCCCCGGTCTGAGCGCGGTCGCGCCGCCAGAAGCGGCGGAAAATCAATTCCCGTTCCGCTTCGCTCACGCCCGGCCCCTCGTCGAGCACGCGGACGATGCCCTGGGGCCCGACATTCACTTCGACGGTCGTCCCCTTGGCTGTGTATTTGACGGCATTCTCGACGAGATTCCGCACCGCCTGAAACAGCATCGGCGCATGCCCTCGCACCCGCACGGGTTTTTCGCTGCCGGTCAGCGCGATATCTTTTTCCTGCGATAGCGCAAGCGGCGCGACGAGTTCGACGACGTCGCTGCAGACGCGGCGCAGATCCGCGGTTTCCGAGCCGTCCACGACGACATTCTCCAGTTCGGCGACTTCGAGCAGCTGGTTGACGATGTGGCTCATCCCGTCGACATCGGCGCGCAGCTGCTTGGCGGCGGCGCGATCTTCCAATCCGTCGAGCCGCATCCGCAGCACGCTCAGCGGCGTGCGCAATTCGTGAGCGGCATCGGCCGTGAAATCGCGCTGCACGTTGAACCCGTGCTCCACGCGGGCCAGGCCCTGGTTGATCGTCTCGACCAGCGGCATCACCTCGCGCGGCAGATTCTGCGTCGGCAGCCGCACCTCGAGGCGCCGAGGATCTATGGTTTGCGCCATTTGCGACGCCACCACGACGGGGTGCAGCACGCGCCGCACCACGAAGAAATCCGTGACGAAGACGAACAGCACGATGGGGATCGAGAACCAGCTCACGCGCCTCAGGAAGTGCAGGAAGACGTCGTTGGTGATCAGGCCCGGCCGACGGATATTCCTGGTCACCTGGATCCATACCTGCTGACTGCCCGCCTGCACCGGAATGCTGAGGCCGAGATAGGACCGCCGCCTGTTGGGCGACTGGAAATAAGTCGGCTTGCCGCTGCGATCGTTCTTGAGAACGCGGATGCCGCTTCCCGGGGAATTGAGCAGGACGTGGCCGTCGTCGTCCGTCACGACGTATGTCAGCCCGCCCAGGCTGTTGTCGTAGTAGGAGCGCTGCTCGGCCGGAAGATCGAGCCTGAGCGAGCCGTCGGTCTGCTGCTTCAGATGTTCGGCGATGCTTATGGCATGGACGCGCAGGGACTGGTTCTCGAAGCGCACCGAAGCCGAATTCAGCAGCAGGTGGGATGCTATGCCCACCGCGGCCGCGGCGATCGCGAATGCCGCGATCTGCAGCAAAACGATCCGTATCAGGATCGAATTGAAGTGCGGCCTCATGACGAGGTTTCGCGGATCAGATAGCCGACGCCGCGGATCGTATGGATATTGGCGGTGGCGCCGACCTCCGCAAGATGCCGGCGCAAGCGGTGAATGCAGACTTCCACCGCGTTGGACCGCACGTCGCCGGCCAGCCCGTAAAGCTGGTCCTCCACCGCGCCTTTCTGGACCACGCGGCCGCTGCGCCTGATGAGGATCTCGAGGATGGAAGTCTCGCGCGCCGAGAGCACCTGCGGCTTACCGTCCACGAAAGCCTGCCGCGCCACGGTGTCGAAGGTTATGTTGCCGACGCTCAGCGGCTTGCCGAGAAATTCGCCCGGCCGCCGCAGCAAAGCCTGCAAACGCGCCAGGAGTTCTTCGAAGGCGAACGGCTTTATCAGATAGTCGTCGGCGCCGGCGCCCAGCCCGTCGACACGGTCGCGGACGCTGCCCCGCGCCGTGAGAATCAAGACGGGTGTCGGATCGTCGTGCGCCCGCAGCGCGCGCAGCAGCGTCAACGCATCGCCGTCGGGCAGCCCGAGATCGAGAACGACGGCGGAATATTGATTGCGCGACAACACGTCGCGCGCGTCCGCCATGGTTCCAACACGGTCCGCGACGAAATCGGCCCGCGTCAGGCCCTGGACGAGAAGCCCCGCCAGATCTTCGTTGTCCTCCACGACAAGCAGCCGGGCCAAGCAGCGCTCCCCAAAATCGACGGCCGTTGCGCCGCCGACCAAAACGTATCGCGCGCCCTCTTGTCAACCTTGCGCCGAGTTCGCGCGCCGCGCCGCCGCACAGGACGTTCGAACGATCGGCTTGCAAGCGACGCATTATTCCGTATGCGTACAAAATGTTGGAAAACGGCGGCGACGGGAGCAAAACGCCGGAGATCGCGCTCCGGCGTTTGTAACTTAAGGTTTGTTTTCGGTCAGCGCGCCAGCCAGCCGCCATCGACGGGAATGATGGCGCCGTGCAGATAATCCGCGGCCGGCGATGCCAGGAACACGGCGGTGCCGCCGACGTCGGACGGCTCGCCCCAACGCCCTGCCGGAATGCGGCCCAGGATCTCCTTGCTGCGCTCGGGATCCTGCCGGAGCTGCTGCGTGTTGTCCGTCGCCATATAGCCGGGCGCGATGGCGTTGACGTTGATGTTCTTCGACGCCCACTCGTTGGCGAGCAGCCTGGTGATGCCGGCGACGCCGCTCTTGCTCGCCGTGTAGGACGGCACGCGGATGCCGCCCTGGAACGACAGCATCGAAGCGATGTTGATGATCTTGCCGCCGCCCTGCTTGACGAATTCGCGGCCCGCCGCCTGGGACATGAAGAACACCGCCTTGATGTTGACGTTCATCACCTCGTCCCAATCCTTCTCGCTGAACTCCAGCGAGTCGGCGCGGCGGATCATGCCGGCGTTGTTAACCAGGATGTCGATCTTGCCCAGGCCTTTCACCGTCTCGGCGACGACGCGCGCCACCGGCTCGAGCGTCATGAGATTGGCGTCGATCGACTGGAAGCGGCGGCCCGTGGCTTTCACCATCTCCGCGGTTTCCACCGGCGGAACGAAACCCGCCACGGCGATATCGGCGCCCGCCTTGGCCAGCGCCACGGCGATGCCCTGCCCCAGACCGGTGTTGGCGCCGGTGACCAGTGCCACCTTGCCTTCGAGACTGAACGGATTCGGATTCATGGAGGCCTCTTATTTCAACTGGCAGATGTCGAGCACATTCATGTCGGTGTAGTCGAGGTTCTCCCCGCCCATCGCCCAGATGAATGTGTAATTGCTTGTTCCGGCGCCCATATGAATCGACCATGGCGGCGAGATCACCGCTTCGTCGTTGGCGATCAGGATATGGCGCATGCCTTCCGGCTGGCCCATGAAATGGAACACGCGGTCCTCGGGCTTGAGCCCGAAATAGAAGTAAGCCTCCGAGCGGCGGTCGTGCAGATGGGGCGGCATGGTGTTCCACACGCTGCCCGTCTTGAGGACGGTCACGCCCAGCAGCAGCTGCGCCGACTTGCAGGTCGCCGGCACGATGTACTGGTAGATGGTGCGTTCGTTGGAGGTCGCCAAGGCGCCGCGTTCCAGCGGCACCGCTTTGTCGATGGAAATCTTCACGGTCTCGAAGCGTGCATGCGCCGGCGTGGAAGCCAGATAGTATTTCGCGGGATTGGCCGCATCCGCGGATTCGAACACGACGTCGGCGCTGCCCATCGGCACATAAAGGCCGTCGCGCGGCTGCAGATCGTATGTCTTGCCGTCGACCGTGACCTTGCCCGCGCCCTCGCCGACATTGACGACGCCCAGTTCGCGCCGTTCCAGGAACGGCTTGCCTTCCGCCGATTTGGGTTCCGTCTGCGCCGGCAGCTTGACGGATTTCTTCACCGGCGCCGCGCCGCCGATCGCCATGCGCTCGTAGTGACAATAGGTGAGCGACACTTCTTCGGGCGCGAACAAACCGCTGATCAGAAAACGGTCGCGCAAGGTCTGATTGTCGGCGCCGGCCATGCTGTCGGGGTGCGATGCCTGGATGACTTTCTTATACATGGAAAGACCTCTCGACTGGGTCGCGCTTGCCGCGCGGCGTCACGTTTCCGCTGTTTTGGTAACCGGTGTCATACGCCTAGACGCAGCGCGCTTCAACCGTCTTTACGTGACAGGCGGCTTGTCCGTGGATTCGCGAACCACCAGGGTGGGAATGACGTCCGTCGCGTCGTCGTTTTGGGCGCGTTTTTCGGTGCGGCGGTGGAAAAGCTTCTCCGCCGCCATGCGTCCCATGTCGCGGATCGGCAGGCGCACGGAGGTCAAAAGCGGCCACATGCGCGAGGCAACAGGGCTGTCGTCGAAGCCGACCACCGAAACGTCCCGGGGGATTTCCAGGCCCAGGTCGCGCGCCGCCTTGTAGACGCCGGCCGCCATTTCGTCGTTGCCGGTGAAGATCGCCGTCGGCCGCGGCTTGAGCGACAGCAGTTCGGTCCCCGCCGCGATGCCGCTCTCGAAAGTGTAGCCCCCCTCCCGGTCGTAATGGCGCGCCAGCTTAAGGCCGCGCTCGGCCAGCCCGTCGGCGAAGCCGCGCCGCCGTTCATGCGCCGAGCGGAACGTGGCGGGACCGGAAATATGCGCGATCAGCTTGTGACCGAGATCGGCCAGATGGCGTGCGGCGTCGGCGGCGCCCGAGACGTCGTGGGTCACCACCATGGTTGCGGGCGTGTCGAGCGACACCGCGGCGATGCGCACATAAGGGCAATCGAGTTCGTGCAGCAGCTTTACCAGCCGGTCGTCTTCCGACACCGACGGCGTCAGGATGACGCCGAACAGCTTTTGCCGCTCGATGAAATGGCGCATGTCCGCGAGAAAGGTGGGCGCCGTGCGGTCGCAGGGACGGATCACCAACTCGAAACTCGTGCCGCGCATGGCGTCGAGAATGCCTTGCTGCATGTTCACGATGTATTGCGCCGTCGGATTGTCGAAGATCATGCCGATCAGGAACGAGCGGCGGAACGCCAGGCCGCGCGCCTGCGGATCCGGCGCGAAGCCGAGTTCGCGGATGATGGTGCTGATCTTGAGCCGCGTCTCTTCCTTGACGAAAGGCGAGTCGTTGATCACGCGCGACACGGTCTTCTTCGACACGTTGGCCATGCGTGCGATGTCGTTGATCGTGGACTTCTTGCGTTTCGGTTCGGCGGAGGCTGCCTTGGTCTGCAGCGCGGCGGCAGGCTTCTTTCGTAAGTTCACATCTGTCCGGGGGTTCGAGTCCCGCCCCTTCTTAGCCTTCGCCGGGTCCGGCGCCAACGTATGGCGATATCTTGCACTAATTCTGACACCGGTTACCATACCAACCAAGTGTGGGTTTCCGTGGCGCCTCGGCACGGCATCCCCGGAACAAGACCCCGGGCGGCAGGAGGGAGCACGAGATGACGATAACGCGGCGCGGCGCCATGGGCGCAGCCTTGGGTGGAGCGGCGACTGTCGGTGCCGCCAGGGCTTTCGAAAGCGATTGGAAGCACGGCCTCGACGGCCAGCGCAAGGCCGACCTCGGCAACGGCACCTTCCTCAATCCCATCATGGCGGGCGACCATCCCGACCCTTCCGTGCTCAAGGACGGCGCCGATTATTACATGACCTTCTCCAGCTTCGACGCTTATCCCGGTCTGGTGGTCTGGCATTCGCGCGATCTGGTCAACTGGCAGCCGCTGGGTCCGGCGCTGTTCGAGAATGTCGGCTCGGTGTGGGCGCCCGACCTCGTCAAGCACGACGGCCGCTATTTCATCTACTTCCCCGGCCACGGCGAAAAGGCTACCGGCAATTTCGTCGTCCATGCCGACGATATCCGCGGACCTTGGAGCGCTCCGGTCGATCTGAAGATTCCCGCGCATATCGATCCCGGCCACATCGTCGGCGAAGACGGCAAGCGCTATCTGTTTCTCAGCGGCGGCGATTACGTGAAGCTGACCGACGACGGCCTCGCCTCCGACGGCGAAATCAAACACGTCTATGACGGCTGGAAATATCCCGAGAGCTGGGACATGGAGAGCTTCTCGCCGGAAGGCCCGAAGATGCGCCGCCACGGCGGCTGGTTCTACATGACGCTGGCGGAAGGCGGCACCGCCGGTCCGCCGACGAGTCACCTCGTCGTGTCGGCGCGCTCGCGCTCGATCCACGGGCCGTGGGAGAACTCGCCCTACAATCCGATCGTCCGCACCAAGACGCGCCGCGAGAAATGGTGGTCGCGCGGTCACGCCACGCTGGTCGAGGCGCCCGACAGATCGTGGTGGATCATGCATCACGGCTACGAGAACGGCTTCTGGACGCTGGGCCGCCAGACCTTGCTGGCGCCGATCCGTTGGACCGAAGACGGCTGGTTCGTCTCTACCGGCGGCGATCTTTCGCGCGCCCTGCCCAAGCCGCGCGGCGGCAGTGTCGTGCCGCACGGCCTCGAACTCTCCGACGATTTTTCGGGCGGCAAGCTCGGCTTGCAATGGGCCTTCTACGCGCCGGCCGGCAACGAGCACGACCGCATCCGCTTCGCCGACCATGCCTTGATCCTCAAAGGCAAGGGAACCGTGCCCGCCGACGCTTCGCCGCTCACCTGCGTGGCTGGCGATCGGGCCTATCGTTTCCAGGTGGAGATCGAGCGCGATCCCGGCACCTGCGCCGGCGCGCTCTTGTTCTACAGCCATCGTCTTTACGCCGGTCTCGGCTTCGACGACGACGGCTTGGTCATGCACCGCTACGGCACGGAGCGCCGCGCGCACAGCAAGGTCGGCTCGCATCTGTTCCTGCGCCTCACCAACGACCGCCATGTGCTGCGCATCCACACCAGCAGCGACGGCCGGACTTGGACGAAATACGGCGTCGAGATGGAAGTCTCCGGTTATCACCACAACACCGTCGGCGATTTCCTCAGTCTGCGTCCCGGTTTCTACGCCGCCGGCCTCGGCGAGGTGCGGTTCCGCAATTTCCGCTACGAGGCGCTGGCCTGACGCGCGATAGGGTTTTGGTAAGCATCTTTTTTCAGCCGGGTTTAAGGGTTGTAACGGCAAGTTTCCTCCTCACGAGGGGACGAGCTTGGCCGAATCCGCCCGCATATCGGAGCAAAACGCTCTGACGCCCAGCGAAGCGCTGCGTCTGCTGGAGCAGCGCGCGCAGTCGGCGCAGCACGAGCTGGCGTCGCGTACCGATGCCGGGCCGGACGTCCTGCATTATCTGGCGCAGAACGGCGCCGTGGCGACGCGGCGCGCCGTGGCGGCCAATCCCGCGGCCTCGGCGAAATCGAACCGCCTGCTGGCCGACGACGAGGAAGACGAAATCCGCGTCGAGCTGGCGCGCAAGATCGGCCGCCTTTTTCCCGGGCTCCTGCTCGCCGAAAAGAAGCATCTGCGGGATCTGACGATCGAGACTCTGGAACGGCTCGCCCGCGACGAAGAGCCTCGCGTCCGCGCCATGCTGGCGGAGGAGATCAAACATCTCGATTGCGTGCCCAAGCAGGTGGTCAAGGACCTCGCGCACGACAGCGAGGAAATCGTCGCCACGCCGATCATCGAATACTCGCCGCTGCTCAGCGATGCCGACCTGATCGAGATCGCTTCGACCGCCCACGCCAACGCGATGCTGGCCGCCGTCGCCCGCCGCAAGGGCCTGTCGGACGACGTCAGCGACGCCGTCGTCGCCACGCGCGACACCCGGGCCGTGACGATCCTGCTGGGGAACGTCGATGCCGCCATCCGCAAGAAGACGCTCGACACCATCGTCTCGCAGGCCGCCGAGATCGCCGAATGGCACGGCCCGCTGGTGCTGCGCGCCGAGTTGTCGCCGCGCGTCATCCGCCGCATCGCCTCCTTCGTCTCCAGCGCGTTGATCGACGTGCTGGCGAGCCGGCACAAGCTCGACGACGCCACGCGCGCGCACCTTGCGCGCGCCCTGACGAAGCGCCGGCAGCGGGAAGAGAAGACGGAACAAGCTCCCGCGAATGCGGCACGCGACGTCGACGCCGCCAAGCGCGCCGGTTACCTGGACGATAGTTTCATCGCCGCCGCCGCGGAGGCCTGTCAGCGGGAGACCGTCGTCTGCGCCCTCGCGGTGCTCGCCAAGGTCGACGAAAACATCGTGCAGCGCGTCCTGGATTCGGGATCGGCCAAAGCCGTCACCGCACTGGCCTGGCGGGCCGGGCTCAGCATGCGTATCGCCTTCAAACTGCAGAACGTCGTCATGCGGCTGAAGGGGCGCGACCTTCTGCCGGCGCGCGGCGGCGTCGATTTCCCGCTGACCGAAGACGAGATGCGCTGGCACCTGGGCTATTTCGGCGTGGCGTGACGGGCAGCCGCCTCACAAAGGCGTTCCGTCCGCCCCGTCGGGCATGCTAATCAGAACCCGCCGCGGGCGTAGTTCAATGGTAGAACGGCAGCTTCCCAAGCTGCATACGAGGGTTCGATTCCCTTCGCCCGCTCCAAGGC
>JAGWVX010000466.1 GCA_018970685.1 Alphaproteobacteria bacterium
GGTGTCGCGCACGTCGGCCGCCTTCTCGCCGAAGATGGCGCGCAGCAGCTTCTCTTCCGGCGTCATCGGGGTTTCGCCCTTCGGCGTCACCTTGCCCACCAGAATGTCACCCGCGTTCACCTCGGCGCCGATGTACACGATACCTGCCTCGTCGAGGTTCTTGAGGTTTTCCTCGCCGACATTCGGGATGTCGCGCGTGATTTCCTCGGGACCCAACTTGGTGTCGCGGGCCATCGTCTCGAATTCCTCGATGTGGATCGAGGTGAAGACGTCGTCGCGTACGATGCGCTCGGAAATAAGGATGGAGTCCTCGAAGTTGTAGCCGTTCCAGGGCATGAAGGCGACGAGCGCGTTCTTGCCGAGCGCCAACTCGCCAAGCTGAGTGGACGGGCCATCGGCAATGATGTCACCCTTCTGCACGGTGTCGCCGACTTTCACCAGCGGACGCTGGTTGATGCAGGTCGACTGGTTGGAGCGCTGGAACTTCTTCAAGCGGTAGATGTCGATGCCCGGCTTGGTCGGATCCGTCTCTTCCGTCGCACGCACGACAATGCGTGTGGCATCGACCTGATCGACGATGCCGGACCGGCGCGCCGCGATGGCCGAGCCGGAGTCGCGCGCGACCACGTCTTCGAGACCGGTGCCAACCAGCGGCGCCTCCGGCCGCAACAGCGGCACGGCCTGGCGCTGCATGTTCGAGCCCATCAGGGCGCGGTTGGCATCGTCGTTCTCGAGGAACGGCACCAGCGCGGCGGCAACGGACACCAGCTGTTTCGGCGATACATCGATGAACTCCACCTGATCGGGCGTCGTCATCATAAAGTCGCCGTGCTTGCGGCAGGACACCAGCTCGTCCGTGATGCGCCCGCGGCTGTCGATCGTCGCGTTGGCTTGGGCGATCATGTACTTCGCCTCTTCCATCGCGGAGAGGTAAACGACCTCGTCGGTAACGTGTTTGTTATGCACACGGCGGTACGGGCTTTCGATGAATCCGTACTTGTTGACGCGTGCGTAGGTCGCCAGCGAATTGATCAGACCGATATTCGGCCCTTCCGGCGTTTCGATCGGGCAGATGCGGCCGTAATGCGTCGGATGCACGTCGCGCACTTCGAAACCTGCGCGCTCGCGGGTCAGGCCGCCTGGTCCAAGGGCCGACATGCGCCGCTTATGGGTGACTTCCGACAGCGGGTTGGTCTGGTCCATGAACTGCGACAGCTGCGACGAGCCGAAGAACTCGCGAACCGCCGCGGCCACGGGCTTGGCATTGATCAGATCGTGCGGCATGACCGTGTCGATATCGACGGCGCTCATACGTTCCTTGATCGCACGCTCCATGCGCAGCAGGCCGACGCGGAACTGATTCTCCATCAACTCGCCGACCGAGCGCACGCGCCGGTTTCCGAGATTGTCGATGTCGTCCACTTCACCGCGACCGTCGCGCAGTTCCGCCAGCGCCTTCACGATGGCCAAAATATCTTCCTTGCGCAGCGTGCGCATGGTGTCGGGCGCATCCAGGCCAAGGCGCATGTTCATCTTGACGCGGCCCACGCTCGAAAGATCGTAACGTTCGGAGTCAAAGAACAGCTGACCGAACAAGGTTTCGGCAGTGTCCAGCGTAGGCGGCTCGCCGGGACGCATGACGCGATAGATGTCGATCAACGCCTGTTCACGCGAGTGATTTTTGTCCACCTGCATGGTGTTGCGCAGGTAGGAGCCGATGGTGATCCCATCGACGTTGATGACCTCGATCTCGTCGAACCCAACCTCGCCGAGCTGGTTGAGCGCAGCCGTCGTCAGCTCGTCGCCGGCTTCGACATAGATCTCGCCCGTTTCCGGATTGACCATGTCGAGCGACGAGAAGCGTCCGATCAGTTCATCGGCAGACATCGAGATCTGCTTGATGCCCTCTTCCTGCCATTTGCGCAGCGACCGCTGGGTGATCTTGGTGCTGGCTTCGGCTAGGGTCTCGCCGGTTTTGGTATTCCGCCATTCCGAATTGGTTTTGGCGTTACGCATCCAACCGGGCTCCACCGGCGTCGTCCAGGAGCCGTCCTTCTGACGTTTGAAGGTGATCTTGGTGTAGAAATAATCGAGGATCTGCTCCTGATCCAAGCCGAGCGCGTAAAGCAGCGTTGTCACCGGCAGCTTACGGCGACGGTCAATGCGGACATGGATAATGTCCTTGGCGTCGAATTCGAAATC
>JAGWVX010000467.1 GCA_018970685.1 Alphaproteobacteria bacterium
AGCGACGTGCACGGTTACACGGCGACGCGCCATCAGCGTGAAGTCGGAACCGGTTATTTCGACGCCGTATCGCTGGCCATTACGGGCGGACAAAGCTCGACGACGGCCATGTCGGACTCGACGGAAGCCCATCAATTCATCGCAGCGCAATAGCCAAATGGGAGCGGACAAATGGCGGATCACGACGGTCAGGCCGCGCTGGGCATAGGGTGTTGTTCCATGCCGCCGGCTTCGGACAAATACGTCACCAGCGACAGCGAAAGTTTGTCGCCGGAATTGCGGGGGGCGCTCAAAATCGTCGAGCGCAGCATCGAACATCTGAACGAAGCGCTGCAGCGCGCGACACAGGCGGGGGCCACGATCGAACTCCGCCGCCGCGCGCGCGTCCACGCGGGAGACGGCTGCTGGGCCGATCAGATGGCGCCGCTGATCCTGTCGAAATCGCACAGCTAGTGCGTCTGCAAAACCGATCACCGAACTACACGGCCGATTGCCATGGGTATGGCATAACCGTCTAATATATCTATTTAATTTCTATCGTTCGCGACGACACCCTCAATAAGCGCTCATCTCGGCAAGCTAACAGCAACCAACGCGGTTGACCTCAGACCGCCTGTTTCTTATAAATGACCGACCAGTCGGTCATATTGTGAGACTTGAATGGCGCGCCCGGTCGACCGTGATGCCAAACGACTTCAGATCGTCGAAGCCGCCGCCACGCAGTTCGCGCGCAATGGCTATGAGTCGACGCTGATGGATGATGTCGCCGCAGCAGCCGGCGTGAGCAAAGGCTCGCTCTACGACTATTTCGAGAACAAGGAAGACCTCTTCTACGCCGTCTTCGAGTGGCTCCAGCAAAAAATCCTGCAAGCCGGCTTGGCGCGGCTGAAGCCCGAGTTGAGCGCAAAGGAGCAGATCATCGGCTGTGTAGAGTCGTCGGTAGTTGCCTTCGTCGAATATGCGGAGCTTTACCCTGTAACGTTGGAGGTTTGGGCGGCGGCGGCGAAAACCGGCACGCGCCAACGCTTTTCAAAGGCGATGCAGGCGCTCTACACGCAATACCGCAGCGAGGTTGAAGTCCTCATCCGCGCCGCCCAGGCGAGCGGCGAAGTCAAGACGGATATCGACGTCAAAGCCGTTGCAGCCGTACTCGTCGGCGCGATCGATGGCGTCTTGTTGCAATGCTGGCTCGATCCGACATTCGCCGCCCCCATATGGCTACGCACCTTCCTGCTGGCCCTGTTCGATGGAATTGGCACCGAAAAACCGAGGAAAACATGACCGCGACACGGCGTCTTCTGATGCCCGTCTTTTGCGCTTTTTTCGCCGCCGCCCTGCCCGCCGCGGCCGGACCCAATCCCGACGCGCTGCTGCGCGCCGCCTTCGACAACTGGCGGGCAAAAAGCTCGACGACCGAAGTCACGATGACGGTGCATCGGCCGGACTGGGAGCGCACCTCGCAAATGAAAGCCTGGACGCAGGGTGATGACGATGCACTGGTCCGTTTCATTGCGCCGGCGAAGGATGCGGGCAACGCGACGTTGAAACTCGGAAACGACACCTGGGTGTTCAATCCCAAACTCAATCAGGTGATCAAACTGCCGGCGAGCATGCTGGCGCAGTCCTGGATGGGCTCTGATTTCTCCTACAACGACCTCGCCAAGGCGGACGACGTCTTGACGCAATACACGCATCATCTTCTTGAAACCACGCACGCCGACGGCCATACGATCTACATCATCGAGGCCGACCCAAAGCCGGGCGCGCCGGTCGTTTGGGGCAAGCTGGTCGTCAAGGTCCGCGAGGACGGCGTCATGATGGGCGAGACTTATTTCGACCAAGACATGAAGCCGGTCCGCATCATGACCACGGACAAAGCGGGTGAACTCGGCGGACGTGCCTATCCCGTGACGATGACGATGCGCCCGGCCGACGCGCTCGGCAAATGGACCCGCATCGAGACGACCGTTGGACAGTTTAACGTCACACAACCGGCCTATCTGTTCACGCTGTCGAATCTGCAGAACCCGAGGGATTGAGCGATGCTCGCAGCTCTCGCGTGGCGTAACATCTGGCGGCAGCCGCATCGCACCGTGCTCAGCCTGGTCTCTATCGCGCTTGCCGGGATGACGACCGTGTTCCTGCTGGCGTTGCAGCTGGGCAGCTACGCCACGATGAAGGAAAACGTGCTCAGCCTGATC
>JAGWVX010000468.1 GCA_018970685.1 Alphaproteobacteria bacterium
GCCGAGGATATCGCTCGGCGCACGCTGCTGCAGAGCATCACCGTGCGTCCTGTTCTCGATGATAAGGGTGCCGAGACCGGCATGTTCGAGATTCCGGCGGGTGGGCGGCGCTACCACGCCCTTGAGCTTCTGGTAAAGCAGAAGCGGCTGTCCCGCACGGCATCCATCCCTTGCATCGTGCGCACGGAAGGCTTGGCCGAGGAGGACTCGCTGGCTGAGAACGTTCAGCGGACGCCCCTCCACGCGCTCGACCAGTTCCGCGCTTTTCTCGCCATGCGCCACAAGGGTATGGGCGAAGAGGAAGGAGGCGCTTCAGCGCTCCTACACCAAGGAGCCGTACCACATCCGCCGGCTTCTGACGGAAGGCGCGGTGCGGGCTTCCGACAAGCGGGCGCAGTTCGTGGGCATCGACGCTTATGAGGAGGCCGGTGGGTCCGTCCTGCGCGACCTCTTCCAGCAGGATGATGGGGGCTGGCTGCAGGATCCAATGCTGCTCGACCGGTTGGCGACAGAGAAACTTGAACGCGATGCCGAGGCCGTTCGCGCCGAAGGCTGGAAGTGGGTCGAAGTCGCGACCGATTTTCCCTACGGTCATACCTATGGGATGCGCCGGATTACGGGCGAACCGGTTTCACTCACCGGTGAGGAATGCGCCACCAGGGAAGCCCTGCGGGCAGAATATGACCAGCTCGAGGCGCGCTACGCCGAGGCGGACGAATTGCCTGATGAGACCGACCAGCGGCTCGGCGAGATCGAAACTGCGCTTGCCGCTTTCGAGGAACGACCCGTTTCCTACGATCCGCAGGAGGTTGCGCGCGCCGGTGTTTTCGTCAGTATCGATTCTTCCGGTGCGCTGCGCGTCGAGCGCGGTTATGTCCGGCCGGAAGACGATCCCGCCACAACCGGGTCTGAGCCGGGAGTTCCTATCGATGATGCGGAAAACAATCAGTCTGTAGTGGCGGACGGCGCCGACGCCACGACCGGAGCGGATACGCCCGAAGGGACCGAGAGCGACGGCGTCAAGCCGCTTCCAGACCGGCTGATGGCAGAACTCACCGCGCACCGCACCCTCGCGCTGCGCCAAGCCCTCGGTGAGAATCCCGACATAGCGTTTCTTGCCGTGTTGCATGCACTGTCTTTGAAGCTGTTCTACCACTACGGCACGGACTTGTGTCTGGAGATCGACGCAAAGAGCGTCGTGTTCGCCAGCCAGGCACCAGGGCTTAACGACACCGCGGCAGCAAAGGCCATTGATGAACGCCATCGCGCCTGGTCCGAACAGCTTCCGGAAGATCCGGGCAAGCTTTGGGATGCGATCCTCGATCTCGACAGCGATAGCCGGCAAGCGCTGTTCGCCCATTGCGTCGGTCTCACGCTCAATGCCGTGCAGGAGGTCTGGAATCGCCGTCCACGCGCGCTTGCCCACGCCGATCGCCTCGCGCAAGCGGTCGATCTCGACATGGCGGCGGCCGGTTGGACGGCCACGGTCGATAACTATCTTGGCCGCGTTACCAAGGCCCGCGTTCTGGAGGCGGTACGCGAGGCCAAAGGCGAGAGCACAACACAGCTGATCGGCCATCTAAAGAAAGGCGAGATGGCCGAGAAAGCGCAGGAGCTGCTTGGCGGTACCGGCTGGTTGCCCGAACCGCTGCGGACACCGGGAGGCACAACGGTGCGCGTCGTCGGCAATGGTGCCGAGTCACTCGGCCGTTCAGACGGTATGGACACGGTCTCCACCGGACAAGAAACGGCGGCAGCCGACGGCGAAGAACGGCCTGACGAAGCGACACGTGCAGCAGAGTTGCGCGCACCAGCCGCCGAATAGGCGAACAACAAATCCACCGTCATCCCTGGGCCCGCCGGCAACGGCGGGCCTTTTTTCAACTCTGGAGCACACCATGGCAATGAACACTTCCGATGTGGCGCGCCGGCTCGCCACCGAGGCCGAAGCCGTATGCCGATATTACCTCTCGAACGGCCGCCGAAGCGGCCGCTATTGGATCGTGGGTGACGCCCGCAATACGCCGGGCCGCTCGATGTTTGTTCGTCTCAAGGGACCGACATCAGGTCCTGGCGCTGCCGGGCGTTGGACCGATGCGGCGACTTCCGAATATGGCGATCTTCTCGACATCGTTCGGCAGGCCTGCGGATTGCGCGAATTTCGCGAGGTGATGGACGAAGCCTGTCGCTTCCTAGGCGC
>JAGWVX010000469.1 GCA_018970685.1 Alphaproteobacteria bacterium
GTTGTTCTCGACGATCTGCATATACAACGCCGCCACCGTGGTGACGATGAAGAATATCACGCTGGCGAAAGCGAGCCAGAACCAGGAATCGGCGTCGGCCAGGGATTTTTGCGACAGTTTGGGCAAACCGAGCGAGACGCCGTCGGCGGCGCCGGCGGTTGAAACCTCGGGCCGGGTCGCGGCGATGCGCTGGACGCCGGGGTTGAAAAGCGCGTCGATCGAGTTGGACTGCGGCGCCGAGATCTGCCGCTGTTCCAGCGTCGTCGACGTGCCGCCCAGCATGTTGTTATAGGCGACGAGATAACCCAAGCCGCCGATCATCACGATCGCCATCACGAAGGCGGCGGCGATCATGGTGTTGCGGCCGTAGGCGCCGGTGATCTTCAGCATGAAATGCACGATCAGCACGGCGAAGATCACCTGCAGGCTCTTAAACACCACCGAAGACTGCAGCGCGGGCGGCACCACCATGAATTCGTTGGACAAGGCGCGCGTCCAAACTTCGCGGATGATGTGATAATCCACGAACATCGCGATGAACAGGATGGCCAGCGCCAGCACCGCCGCCGCGGCATAGAGCGGTTTGTAATGCGAAACCTGGCGGCTTTTTTCCATGTTGCGCGAGATAACCGCCGCGTCGTCGGCTTCTTCTTCGCTCAAAGGGCCTTTGGGCGTTTCGTCTTCATCCTTCTTGCCCGCGAAGGTGAGGATTTTCCCGACGACGCCCTTGTCGCGGCGGTTCTTGGCGGCGACGCGCTCGCCGCGCTTGACCCAATCGGGACCCCAGCTCGGTTCGTCCACCGGAGTTTTCAAGCGCTCGATCAGCTGCGCTTTCAGTCGCGCGCGCACCGCCGGCGTCATGGCTTCGGCGTCGCGCAACGCCTTTGCCTCTTCGTCGAATTCCTTGGGACTCAATCCGTTGAACAAATCGTGGGACAGCGCCTGTTTGCCGACTGGCGCTTTCTCATCGCGTGGCTTGTAGTAGGCGATCATGGCATTCCCCCATCGTTTCTACTCGCGAAACCGGAACCCTCGCCGTATAGTAAACAGCCCGTTTCGCGACGGATTTGAGGAAGGAATAGGGCAGTCCTGCCATAATTCGGGAGAATGACCGATGCGTCTGCGCCGTCTCGCGCCCGTTTTAATTCTTGCCGCTGCGTCTTCCGTTTCGTCTGGATTTGCCGGGCCCAAGGAAGACCTCATGAATACCGACAGAGCGTTCTCCGCCATGTCGATCGCCAAGGGGTCGAATGCGGCGTTTCTTTTTTACATGGCCGACGACGCCCGCATCTTCGGCATCGGCACCGAGCCGCCGATCTACGGCAAGGAAGCCGCGGCGAAGCGCTTTGCGGAACCGGGAAGCGGCAACGGCGATCCGAAGGTCAATGTCCTGAGTTGGTCGCCCGAGCACGCGGACGCGTCGGCGGACGGCACAGTGGGCTGGACGGACGGCGTGTGGACTTTCGTCGGCGCACCCAACGAAAAGGGCGAGCGTCCGAAAGCCAGCGGGCACTACCTGACGGTGTGGAAAAAGGACGCCGAAGGGGATTGGAAGCTGGAAGCCGACATGGGCACCATGAACCCGGCGCCGAAATAACCGCCGCGCGCCGGTAATTGAGAATATCCCGAACGCAATTTTATGGCAGAGGGCGTTCGTCGGCCGTGACGTCTTGTCAACTTCCCGCAAGCTATGAGCAAGTAATTGTACAAGCTGTGTATTTCAAAATGCCGATGATGATCGCATCTGTACTTGATAACGATTATCAATACAACACTGTCTTTGAATATTCGCAGCTGCGACATTGTGGCGACTTGTAGGCGAGAGTAATCTTAACGGCGTCAACAAGGGAGAGCGCCGATGCGCAAGAACACACAGGTCTTTGCGTATGCATCAGCTCGGGCTGCGTTATCCGGCCGGGCTGCATCGACAATCGTTTTCGCCGCCGCCCTCTGCCTTGCCGCCGGACAAGCCGGCGCTCAAGGCGAGATGCGTCCCATGACCCCAATGGTCACGCCCACGCATCTGCAGGCCAACGCCCAGCAGGAGGCGTTTTATCTGAACCGCCTGAAGACGGCGCCGCCGCAGATCAAAGCGCGGCTCGACGCTCTGCAGGCGGAAGGCAAACAGAGAGGCTGGACGTTCACGGTCGGTTACACCACCGCCATGGATCGCAGTCTGGCGCAATTGACCGGCG
>JAGWVX010000052.1 GCA_018970685.1 Alphaproteobacteria bacterium
CTTTGCGCTTGCCATTCCCATGACTACATAAGACTCGCTATGATTATGGCACTTAAAGGACAGTTATGACCCTCGAAACAGCCCTACCCGTCACGATTTCGCCGCGCGCCGCCAAGCGGATTGCGCAGATTGTCGCCGCCGAAGCGCAACCTATGATGCTGCGTTTGGCGGTCACCGGAGGCGGCTGTTCGGGTTTCCAGTACAATTTTGCGTTGGATAGCGTTCGGGCCGACGACGATCTGGCCATTCAGGAAGGCGGCGTGACGGTACTGATAGACTCGACGTCATTGGAGTTCCTTAAAGGCGCCGAGATCGATTTCGTCGACGACCTGATCGGCGCCTCGTTCAAGGTGAACAACCCGAACGCCGTCTCTTCCTGCGGGTGCGGGACAAGCTTTTCGGTGTAACCACGGCAACTAGCCACGCGTTCGGCGGCGACTCCGTTTAGAATGATGCCATGAAGATCGCCACCTGGAACGTCAATTCGGTAAAGGCACGTCTCGACGCTGCCGTCCAATGGCTGAAGGAAGACTCTCCCGACATCGTCTGTCTACAGGAGATCAAATGCACAGATGATACTTTCCCGGCCACCGCGTTCGAGGAACTCGGTTATAACTGCGCCGTACACGGACAAAAAACCTACAACGGCGTGGCGATCCTGTCGAAGCGGCCGCTCGAAGACGTGACACCGCGCCTGGCCGGTGGCGAGGGCGACGGCCACGCTCGATATTTGGAAGCTGTGGTGACCGGCGACAAGGGCGTAATTCGCATCGCCTCGATCTATGCGCCGAACGGCAATCCGATCGGCACGGAAAAGTTCTCCTACAAGCTTTCCTGGCTGGAGCGTCTGCATGCCCGAGCGCGCGCCCTGCTGACCTATGAAGAGCCCATAGCACTAATGGGCGACTATAATGTCATTCCGACGCCGGAAGATTGCTGGGACGTTGTCGCGTGGGAGAACGACGCGTTGTATCAGCCGGAGGCGCGCGCCGCACTTCGCAAGATCGAAAATCTCGGTTACGTGGATGCTTTCCGCACCTGCAATGCGCAACCCTATCAATACACCTTTTGGGATTATCAGGCGGGCGCTTGGCAGAAGGATCACGGTATTCGCATCGACCATATCCTGCTGTCGCCTCAGGCGGTCGACCGGTTGAAAGGTTGTGCGATCGACAAGCGCGTACGCGGCCGTGAAAAACCGTCGGATCACGTGCCGGTGTGGTGCGAAGTTGAGGTTTAGATTGCCCCGCTGTCCTTGAGCGCATCAATTTCACCGTCGGAAAAACCCCAAGCAGAAAGCGCCGCGCTGTTATCGGTCATCGCCGTTGGGCTTTGTACTAGAGCCTCTGTTCGCGAGAAGCGCGGCGCCGGGGCAGGCTGCATGATGCCGTCTACCTCAACGAATGCCTTACGAGCGACATTGTGCGGATGCGCCATGGCCTCTGCCATCGACAGAACCGGCGCATAGCAGGCATCGCTGCCGGCGAATACGGCATCCCATTCGTCGCGTGTTTTGGTCTTGAACACCGCCGCCAGTTTCTCCTTCAGCGCCGGCCAGGTGGAACGGTCCATCTGCGCGCCAAACGCCGGATCGTCGATGCCGGTCCTTTCGAGAAGCGCGGTATAGAATTGCGGCTCAATCGAACCAATTGCGATCCACTTGCCGTCTTTCGTCTCATAGGTGCAATAGAAATGGGCGCCGCCGTCCAGCAGATTGTCGCCGCGGGTGTCGTTCCATATGCCGACTGTCCGCAACCCGTAGAACAGCGACATGAGCGAGATAACGCCGTCCGTCATCGCGGCGTCGATCACCTGCCCTCTGCCCGACGCACGCGCCTCGAGCATGGCGCAGACCATACCGAAAGCGAGATACAGCGCCCCGCCGCCGAAATCACCGACCAGATTAAGCGGCGGGACCGGCGCATGTCCCTTCTCGCCGATTGCATGCAGCGCGCCCGACAGCGCCATGTAATTGATGTCGTGACCGGCGGCGCTCGCCAGGGGGCCGGTCTGTCCCCACCCCGTCATGCGCCCATAGACCAGTCGGGGATTGCACGAGAGGCAGACCTCCGACCCCACGCCCAACCTCTCCATCACGCCGGGCCGGAAGCCTTCGATTAAACCATCGGCGCGTTCGACAAGTTTCAATGCGACAGCCAGCGCTTCCGGTTTTTTCATATCGAGTGCCAGCGCGCGCCGGCCGCGATAGATGATCTCGCTTTTATGTGGAACCCGTCCGCCCTTGCGATCAATGCGAAGGACGTCCGCGCCCATATCTGAAAACAGCATTGCGGCGAACGGCCCCGGGCCAAGGCCGGCGAATTCGACGATACGTATGCCTTTTAACGGTCCCATGCGCTCCTCATTTGCGCCGCATTTTTCTCTTATGCGCTATGGACCTAATAGCAGACAAAGGAACATGCGAGAATGCGCGTCTGCGCAGCGTTCGTCGGCTTCTTGATTGTCGTAGCGGCAGGTGCGTATGGCGCGACGGCAACGAAGCTTGTCTATCGTGTTGATCGCGCAACGGCCACCATCGACGACCGTCATCTCGTCATTACCGCGCGTGGTGCGGTTCCTACCGGCGGGTGGGCAAAGCCGGAGCTTCGCGTCCGTGTTTCTTCCGTGCCGGAGGCAAAAACGCTGGAAGTGTATTTCATGGCAAAGCCACCACAACCGGGCGCGGCCGTCATCCAGGCGATCGTGCCTCTGCGCGCCCGCGTCTCAAGGCGTCTGCCGCGTTACGGCATCGCCGAGGTTAAAGTCGTCTCCCAGACCAACAGCGTGACGGTCCCCATCACCTTGGTGCGTAACCCCACAAAACTTTCCGCTGAAAAATAGGCTTCGGCTTCAAGCGGCGTCGGCAACGACGCGATTGCGGCCGCCGTTCTTTGCGCGATAAAGCGCCTGATCCGCGCGGTGCAGCAGATCCTCGGCTTTCTCATCACTGCTCTCGGAGCTGGCAATGCCGATGCTGATCGTGATCGTGAGCTTTCCTGGTGCGCGGCTGATTTCTACCGGCGTCGTCTCGATGCTCTTGCGCAGCCGCTCGGCGACGGCATAGGCATACGCCACGTCGGTGTCCGGCATGACGACAACAAACTCCTCGCCGCCATAACGGCAAGCCAAATCGATGCCACGAACGTTGGCGGCAATGCGTTTGGCGAATTCGCGCAACACCTCGTCGCCTATGTCGTGCCCGTAATTGTCATTTACCGACTTGAAGAAGTCGATATCCATAATGACGAAGGCTAGCGGCTTGCCGGACTTGTGCGCCTGAGTCAGTAAATTATCTAAATGGCGACTCATGTAACGGCGATTGTGCAGGCCGGTGAGCTGATCGGTGATCGCCATCTCGAGACTGAGCTGTACGTTCTGGCGCAAACGATCGGCGTAACGTTTCTTGCGCAACTGCGTGCGCACGCGCGCCACAAGTTCATTCTTATCGACGGGGCGCGTAAGATAATCGTTGACACCCATCTCAAGCGCCTGTGTCAACTTGCGCCGGTCACCGTCACTGACAACGACGAGAATCGGAACGTTACGACCTTCCGGCAGCGAGCGGAGCTGCGAGCATAGTCTGAGGCCGTCGAACCCACGCATTCCCAAATTAACGATGATCAGATCGTAGTCGCCGCCACGCACGCGCACTAGTGCTTCCTCGAACGTGTCCACGGCAGATACATCATGAGCAAGCTGCAGCGCGCCGGTAAACCAAGCCACCGACTCCGGCCGATCCTCGATAATCAAGATCCGACCCGAGACCGCACTGTCCGTCAGTGTCGCCGCCGGGTCGAGCAGGCCCATGCTCTGTCCGGTGGTTTCACGCATGCGCAGCTCGTCGGTCATCATCTTCAAGCGCACCAGCGAGCGCACTCTCGCGAACAGAGCCGCATCGTCCACCGGCTTCGTAAGAAAATCGTCGGCGCCGGCTTCAAGTCCTGCCACGCGGTCGCTCGGCTGGTCCAGCGCAGTGACCATCACGACGGGAACATGCGCAGTCATAGGATTGGCTTTGATTCGGCGGCAAACCTCAAAGCCATCCATTCCTGGCATCATGACATCGAGAAGAACGATGTCGGGATTGCTTTCGTCGATCTTGTCGAGCGCCTCCTGCCCCGAATAGGCCGTGACGACCTCAAAATATTCGGTCGTCAGTTTGGCTTCGAGCAGCTTTACGTTTGATAATATGTCATCGACGACAAGAACTCGCGCCGTCATAGCCGCTCCTTATCCGATGAAACGGCGCACTGTATCCAAGAAGCTAGTGACCGAAATTGGCTTCGAAATATAGGCTTCGCAACCACCTTGACGGATCACCTCTTCGTCGCCCTTCATGGCAAACGCGGTGACTGCGACGACCGGGATGGCTTTCAGCGTGTCGTCTTCTTTCAGCCATTTCGTGACTTCCAGGCCCGACACCTCTGGAAGCTGGATATCCATGAGAATAAGGTCCGGGCGGTGCTCGCGCGCAATGTCGAGCGCTTCCATCCCGTCCTTCGTTTGCAGAATTTGATAACCGTGCGCGTCCAGAAGGTCATGGAAGAGCTTCATATTCAGCTCGTTGTCTTCCACGATCAGGACCGTTTTGGCCTTGGCGTCCATGTTATGCCTCTCCGCGCACCCAGTGCCGCCGCGAACCTTCAGGGCCGCATGCAGTGGCCGACTCGGTGGCTTCGGCCGTGGGTAGTATTAGGTTGGATGTCTTAACGCTCCCTTGACGTTATCTCGACCGCGGAGGACAAATTCTCGAAAAATCGCGCTTTTTTAGGGGAACGTGTGCGATTTAGTCGGCGCCGATTTTCACCTATCCTTCACGTTGAAAGACGTCAAGGATAAGACCCATGCGGGAAAGGGTAACGCCGGATCGTGCCGAAACGATCGGCCTTAACGGCTTAGCGTTCCTGGTGTCGCAGCGGGACCAGTTGGACCGCTTCGTCCAGGGCACCGGCATAGAGCCCTCCGCTTTGCGCAGGCAGGCCTTGGAACCGAGCTTCCTGCAGGCGGTTCTCGATTATCTGCTCCGGGACGACGCCTTGCTGATGGACTTTTGCCGTGAGCAGGGATTGGACGCGCGCGATATTCATCTCGCACACCGCGTTCTGGGCGGCTCATGAACCCAGATTTCAGTATCCGGCAGGCACTCACTCGGCTGATGCCCGGCCGGCCGCTGATCATTACCGATGCCGATGAGGTCATTTTGCGCTTTGTCGACGGCTTTGATCGGTTCCTGCGGGCGCAAGGCCTCTATATTGACCTGACCAGCTATCGCCTGCATGGCAATATCAAGCGGCTTTCCGATCAGGCTGCCGTGCTCGACGTCGAGGTGACGGCGCTGCTGGACGAGTTCCGGCAGAACCTCGATTCCCTGCAACCTGTCGAAGGCGCACGCGAGGCATTAACGAGCTTATCGGCGGTGGCGGATGTCGTGGTTCTCTCGAACGTAACGGAAGTGCAAGCCCAAGCACGTCGCCGTAATTTGCTGTCCCTGTCGCTGGACTTTCCCCTCGTTGCCAACAGCGGCCCAAAGGGCCCTGCCGTGAAGGCATTGGTCGCGCGCGCATCTGCAGCAGCGTTCTTCATTGACGATTTGCCGCAACATCTTGCATCCGTCGCGGAGATCGTACCGACGGTGTTCACGATCCATTTGGTCGGCGATTCGCGCTTGAGAGGATTGTTGCCGGCATCAATCCATGCACATTGTCGCGCCGACACTTGGCCCGCGGCCGAGGCCTTTATCAGGGCGCACCTAGCGTAAATGGGGAACTTGTCATGCGTTTGGGCATAGATCTGGGCGGCACAAAAATCGAAATTATGGCCGTTGGGGAACACGGAAAGGAGTTGCTGCGCCGTCGCGTCCCTACGCCGCAGGATACCTATGACGAGACTGTTCGTGCCATCCGTGATCTCGTTCTCGACGCCGAGGACAAGCTTGGGGCGCGCGGAACGGTTGGCATCGCAATCCCGGGAACCATCAGCCGCAAGACCGGCCTGGTCAAGAATGCGAACTCCACGCGCCTGATCGGCCACCCCCTCGACAAGGACCTAAGTCAGGGGTTGCAGCGAGCGGTACGCGTGGAGAACGATGCCAACTGCTTCACGTTGTCAGAGGCGGCCGATGGCGCCGCTGCGGACGTGGGCAACGTCTTTGGTATCATTGTCGGCACGGGCGTCGGCGGCGGTGTCTGCGTCGGCGGCCGAATCCTTTCCGGCGCTCACGGTATTGCCGGCGAATGGGGTCACAATCCCCTACCCGCGCAAAACCCTCGGGAAATCGAAGATGCCCCCCACTGCTACTGCGGCAAGCGTGGTTGCATCGAGGCGTGGTGCAGTGGTCCGGCGCTGGCGCGTCTCTATAAGGCGCATACCCGCCAGGCGCTTTCGGTTCCGGATATCGTCGCTGCGGCACGGCGTGGCGACAAGCCGGCCGCCGACGAAATGGAAATGTATTACGACCGCTTGGCACGCTCGATCGCCACCGTCGTCGGAATCCTGGATCCGGATATCGTCGTTATGGGTGGCGGCTTGTCCAACATAGATGATCTGTACACGGAATTACAGCCACGTGTTGAGCGCTATGCCTTTACACCGGAAGGGCCGACCAGGATCGTCAAGAACATGCACGGAGATTCCAGCGGCGTGCGCGGCGCAGCCTGGCTATGGCGTGAAGAGGAAATTCCGTTGGCCTTGCCAAAATAGCTCAACCACCGTCGTAACTGGTCAGTGCGCCGTAGAGATCGGGCCGGCGGTCGCGAAACAGTCCCCAGGAAGCACGTAGCTTCGCGACATCGTCGAGATCAAAGCTCGCCAGCGTAAATCCTTCCTCGCTGCCCCTTAGCTCCGCGACTATCGCGCCCGTCGCATCGGCGACAAAGGACGAACCATAGAATGTTAACTCGCTCGCTCGCCCCTTCTCGACGCCCACCCGGTTCGACGCCACCAGCGGCATGCAGTTGGCCGCAGCGTGTCCCTGCATCACACGGCGCCAGTGATCCCGGCTGTCGATTGGCGGCGCGGGCGGCGGCTCGCTGCCGATCGCCGTCGGATAGAGCAAGACTTCCGCGCCCTGCAACGCCATAGCGCGCGCGGCCTCTGGAAACCATTGATCCCAGCAAATGCCAACACCCAAAACGCCGAAGCGCGTCCGCCAGGCGCGGAATCCGGTATCGCCCGGCGTGAAGTAATATTTCTCCTGATAGCCGGGGCCGTCGGGGATATGCGACTTGCGATAACATCCGAGCACCGTTCCATCGGCATCAATCATTGCCAACGCGTTGAAATGCACGTGCCCCGCCTTTTCAAAAAAACTGATCGGCAGCGCGACGTTTAGCGCTTTGGCGAGTTCCGCCATCTCTGCAATCAGCGCGTTGCCTTCGAACGACGCGGCTAAGGCGAAATGGCCGGCCGACTGATCCTGGCAGAAGTACGGCATCTCGAAAAACTCCTGCAGCAAGACGACATTTGCGCCCCTTGCGGCGGCCGCGCGCACGAATTCCTTCGCCTTCCCGACATTGGCGCGCTTATCCCAACTGCAGGTGAACTGCACGGCGGCAAGACTGACGGTTCTCATGGCGCGGCCAGCTCCTGTTGGGTGATGCAGTGTATGCCGCCGCCGCCTTGCACGATATCGAGGGCATCGATCTGCAGAATATCACGGCCGGGAAAACAGTCCGCTAGCACGGCCCGGGCCTTTTCGTCATTGGGGTCATCGAACGCCGGCATGACCACGCCACCATTCGGCAGATAGAAATTGATGTAGCTCGCCTGCAGCGGCCGCCCGCGCCAATCGAAACGAGCTCGTTCGGGTTGCGCGATTTCGATCACCTCGATGCGGCGTCCTTCGGCGTCGCGCGCGGTCTTTAACCGACGGATAGCTTCCTGCACCGGTTCGAAATCCGGATGCGTATCGTGCACCGGCATGCCCACCAGCACGCGGCCCGAACCGACAAAACAGGCGATATTATCCACATGGCCGTCCGTCTCGTCGTCGGAGAAACCGTCTCCCAACCAGAGGACACGCCGGGCGCCGACGTAAAGCGCCAGCTGCTTTTCGATTTGCCGCTGCGTCAGGTGCGGATTGCGGTTAGGGTTGAGCAAGCATTGCTCGGTAGTGATCAGCGTACCTTCACCGTCGGTATGGAGGGCTCCGCCCTCGCAGACAATAGGCGCCCCGTAAAGCTGCGCGTCTGCCGCCTTGGCGACGCGCGTCGCGAACGCCGCGTCGTTGCCGTACGGCTGATATTTGTTGCCCCAGGCGTTGAACTGCCATTGGACCGCGCCGCGCCGGCCCGCCGGACCGCGCAGAAATGTCGGTCCGATGTCCCGCGCCCAGGAATCGTCCAGTGGCGTCTCGAACAACTCGACCTTGCCCGCCGTGACTAGTTTAGCCTCTGCAATATCTTCATAGCGGACCGCCATAATGACGGGCTCGAAGGTCGATATAGCACGTGCAACACGCGCATAGGCCTGTTTGGCGCGTAACAAAGCCTCCGCGCTACCCCAAGCCTCGGCGCGGCAGGGCCAGCACATCCATGCGCGAGCGTGCGGCGCCCATTCGGCGGGCATCACAAAACCGTCGCGCGCGGGACACGGATTTTCGGTGTCAAGCCCTCTGGTCATTCAGCCTCTATAGCGCGTAGCGGCCATGCACGGAAACCCTTCGCAAAACCGCCTTTCCCGCGATAACCTGCGTGAAAAAGAGGGTTTCAAATGACAGGTCGCATCGAAGCACGTCTGAAAGATTTGGAAATCACCTTGCCCACGCCGCCGGCACCGGTAGCGAGCTATGTTCCTGCCGTTGTCAGCGGTAATTTGGTATTCGTCTCCGGACAGATTACGTCAGCGCCGGAAGGTCTGAAATATGTCGGTGTCGTCGGCAAGGACATGTCGGTGGACGACGGCAAGGCGGCCGCGCGGCTGTGCGCGATCAACCTTGTGGCTCAGATCAAGGCGGCCTGTGGCGGTGATCTTGATCGCGTTCGCCGTTGCGTGAAGATCACGGTGTTCGTGAACGCGCCACCGGATTTCACCCAGCATCCGGAGGTCGCCAACGGCGCATCGGACCTTCTGGTGGCGGTTTTCGGCGACGCCGGAAAGCATGCCCGTGCCGCCCTCGGCGCCGGTTCGCTGCCGCGCGGCGTAGCCTGCGAAGTGGAAGGCATATTCGAGATCGCGTGACGGGAACGAAAGTTAGTGCGCGTCTGGCCGGGAGCGTCGCCGAAATCGGGGCGACGGTGTGGAATGCCTGTGCCAATCCCTTAGGCGCCACCGATCCGCATCCCTTCACGCGTTATGAATTTTTCGACGCCTTGGAGAAATCCGGCTCGGCGATGGCGCATACTGGTTGGCGTCCGCTGCATCTCGTCGTCGAGCATGGCGAGCAGGTAGAAGGCATTCTTCCGCTCTACCTGAAGAGCCACTCGCAAGGCGAGTACGTCTTCGATCACGCTTGGGCAGATGCGCTGGAGCGCGCTGGGGCGGCTTATTACCCAAAGCTGCAGGCCTGTGTCCCCTTTACGCCGGTCACGGGGCGCCGCTTCCTCATTGCCCCGGATGCCGATCCTGTCGCGACGCGCACCGCGCTGCTGGCAGGAGGCAGCGCAACCGTGGAACAACTCAAGGTCTCGTCGTTGCACATCACGTTTCCGACTGAGGACGAGTGGGCAACGGCGGGCGAATTTGGCTACCTGCAACGCACCGACCGTCAATTCCATTGGGAAAACCCCGGCTATACGACTTTCGACGAGTTCCTCGCCGAGTTGTCGTCGTCCCGGCGGAAAACCCTGCGCAAGGAGCGCGCCAGCGTCCGCGAGGCTGGCGTCGAGTTCGACTGGCTCATCGGCCGCGACATCACCGAGGCGCATTGGGACATGTTCTTCGAGTTCTACATGGATACCGGCGGGCGCAAATGGGGCACACCCTATCTAACGCGCGAGTTCTTCAGCCGGATAGGCCAGAGCATGGCCGAGCAGATCCTGCTGGTAATGGCGCGCCGCGACGGGCGCTATATCGCCGGCGCGCTCAACCTGTTTGGCGAGCGCATCCTATTCGGCCGCAACTGGGGCTGCACCGAATTCGTCCCCTTCCTCCATTTCGAAACCTGCTACTACCAAGCCATCGACTTCGCCATCGCCCGCGGCCTGACGAAGGCAGAGGCCGGCGCGCAAGGGGAGCACAAGCTGCTGCGCGGCTACCAGCCGGTGCCGACCTACAGCGCCCATTTCATCGCCCATGCCGGCCTGCGTCGCGCTGTCGCGGATTATCTGCTGGCCGAGCGCAATGCGGTGGCGGCGAACATCGAAGAGCTTAACGAAGCAGGACCATATAAGAAGGACGCTTGACGTCGACTTGGCGTCGCTCCCGAACGCGAACGGATTGGTTTGCGCATCGAAGAACCCGCGAGTGTCCAAACGACAAATGTCTAATTCTACGATAATCTATCTAGCCCCATTCGTGGGCGATGACACCGAGGACACACAATGCCTTACGATCCCAACAACATCTTCGCGAAAATCCTGCGCAGCGAAATCCCCAGCGTGAGGGTCTACGAGGATACGCGAACACTCGCCTTTATGGACGTCATGCCGCAAGCGGAAGGCCACACCTTGGTGATCCCGAAAGATCCCGCAGAGAACATTTTCGATCTTTCACCAGGCGGAATGGCGGCGTTGATCGCCACAACACAGTTGGTGGCGAAGGCCGTGAAGAAAGCCCTCGCTTGTCCCGGTTTGATGTTGGTGCAATTGAACGGAGAAGCCGCCGGTCAAAGCGTGAATCACGTGCATTTCCACATCATCCCGCGCACTGCCGGAATAGACCTGAAATTCCACGCCCGAGAGACGGTGAACCCGCAGGCCCTAGAACCCATCGCAGCCAGGATCAGGGCGGCGCTATGACCGGCGCGTCTCCTACGCAGAGATGTCGATGCGCCAAGCGCGCCTTTGGGAGATAGTAATCCGAGGGGAAAACATATGAAGCCCTGGTTTTGTCCCAAGTCAGCCGGCATAGGTATCAGCCCGTGCAGCTGGCAAGGTTGGCTCGTGGTGCTGCTGTTCGCCGTTGGAGGCGGTCTCATCGCCATACTCCTGCCGAACGATATCGGCGGCTTTCATGGCCTGAAATGCAGCGCTTTCATGGCTTGGACCTGCGTGACGGCTTTTGTCGCGGTCGTCACCTACAGCAACACGCCAGACGCCGAAGGCTTCACGCTCGTGGAATGGTTTCTGCGCCGGCCGAAATAGCCCTTCACGCCGCAAAGAAGTACCAGGGCGTTAGACGCTCTCTTCCGATTTTGGTTTCCGCGGCGGTGGAAGCTGTTTTGGCTTCGCGTCGGCATCCATGATGAATTCAAACGCCAGTTTGTCGGCCTCGCGGTCAAGCAGCACACGCACCGTGCCGCCGCTCTTCAGCTTGCCGAACAGAATCTCGTCGGCCAGCGGCTTCTTGATGTGGTCCTGAATGGCGCGCGCCAGCGGCCGCGCCCCGAACGCATCGTCATAGCCCTTCTCGCCCAGCCAGCGCGTCGCTTCCGGCGTCA
>JAGWVX010000470.1 GCA_018970685.1 Alphaproteobacteria bacterium
GACGAGTCCAAGCAGCGCCTCGACAAGCGCTTCGCCGACAAGGTGGAGAAGCTGCGCCGCGGCGACGAGCTGGCGCCCGGCGTCATGAAGATGGTCAAGGTATTCGTCGCGGTGAAGCGCAAGCTGCAGCCGGGCGACAAGATGGCCGGCCGTCACGGCAACAAAGGCGTCATCAGCCGTATTCTCCCGATCGAGGACATGCCTTATCTGGAGGACGGTACACAGGTCGACGTCGTGCTCAATCCGTTGGGCGTGCCTTCGCGTATGAACGTCGGGCAGATCCTTGAGACCCATCTTGGATGGGCCTGCGCGGGTCTCGGCCACAAAATCGGTGAGATGCTCGACAAGGTGAAGCGCGATGGGAAGTTCGAAGGACTCCGCCGTTCGCTCAAGCACATCTACGGCAGCGACGAGCGGCTCAACGAATTGGACGAACGGGGACTGATCGAGTTGAGCGAAAACCTGCGTGACGGCGTGCCGGTGGCGACGCCGGTGTTCGACGGTGCCAAGGAAGCCGACATCGTCGAGATGCTGGGGCAAGCAGGGCTGACTCACTCCGGTCAAGTCACGTTGTACGACGGACGCACGGGTGAGGCCTTCCGGCGCGCAGTGACGGTGGGTTACATCTACATGCTCAAGCTGCACCACCTAGTGGACGACAAGATCCATGCGCGGTCCATCGGCCCGTACAGTCTGGTCACGCAGCAACCGTTGGGCGGCAAGGCGCAGTTCGGCGGCCAGCGCTTCGGCGAAATGGAAGTGTGGGCGCTTGAGGCTTATGGCGCCGCCTACACCTTGCAGGAAATCCTGACGGTGAAATCGGACGACGTGGCCGGCCGAACCAAAGTGTACGAGGCCATCGTCCGCGGCGAAGATACGTTCGAAGCCGGCATTCCCGAGAGTTTCAATGTGTTGGTCAAGGAAATGCGCTCTCTCGGCCTCAACGTAGAGCTGGTCAACGGTTGATTTCGCGGCCGGCGCGTCCGGTCACGGTGAAAGTTTGAAAGGAAAGCTCGTAATGAATCAAGAGCTGATGAATGTCTTCCAGACCGGCAAGGAGATTCCGACCTTCGACCGGATCAAGATTTCGCTGGCCAGCCCGGATCAAATCCTGCGCTGGAGCCACGGCGAGATCAAAAAACCGGAGACTATAAACTACCGCACGTTCAAGCCGGAGCGGGACGGGTTGTTCTGCGCCCGCATCTTCGGACCGGTGAAGGATTACGAGTGCTTGTGCGGCAAGTACAAGCGTATGAAGTACAAGGGCATCGTCTGCGAAAAATGCGGCGTCGAGGTGACGGTGCAGAAGGTGCGGCGCGATCGCATGGGCCATATCGAGCTGGCCTCACCAGTGGCGCATATCTGGTTCCTGAAGTCGCTACCGTCGCGTATCGGACTGATGCTCGACATGACGCTGAAGGACCTCGAGCGCATCTTGTACTTCGAGAACTATGTCGTCATTGAACCTGGTCTGACGCCCCTGAAGGAACGTCAGCTGCTATCGGAAGACGAATTCTACAAGGCGCAGGACGAATACGGCAACGACAGCTTCACCGCGATGATCGGTGCCGAGGCGATCCGTACGCTATTGCAGGCGATCGACCTCGTGAAGTTGCGCGACGATCTGCGCGTCGAAATCGCTGGCTGCAACGGCGGCGAAAAGCCGAAAAAGCTGGTCAAGCGCCTCAAGGTTGTCGAAGCCTTCATCGATTCCGGCAATCGTCCGGAATGGATGATCATGACGGTCATCCCGGTGATCCCGCCGGAGCTGCGCCCGCTGGTGCCGCTCGACGGCGGCCGCTTCGCAACCTCGGACCTTAACGATCTCTATCGCCGCGTCATCAACCGTAACAACCGCCTCAAGCGGCTGATCGAACTGAAGGCGCCGGACATCATCGTGCGCAACGAAAAGCGCATGCTCCAGGAATCCGTGGATGCGCTGTTCGACAACGGCCGCCGCGGCCGCGTCATCACCGGCGCCAATAAGCGCCCGTTGAAGTCGCTCGCCGATATGCTGAAGGGCAAGCAGGGTCGCTTCCGTCAGAACCTGCTCGGCAAGCGCGTCGACTACTCGGGTCGTTCGGTCATCGTGTCGGGTCCGCAGCTGAAGCTGCACCAGTGCGGTCTGCCCAAGCAGATGGCGCTGGAGCTGTTCAAGCCGTTCGTGATGAAGCGCCT
>JAGWVX010000471.1 GCA_018970685.1 Alphaproteobacteria bacterium
GCCGGTGGCGCCGAGCGGGTGGCCGAGCGCGATGGCGCCGCCGCGGGTGTTCAGCTTCGCCGGATCGGCGTCCGTTTCTTGCAGCCAGGCAACGGGCACCGAGGCGAAAGCTTCGTTGACCTCGAACAGATCGATGTCGCCGATCTTCAAGCCCGACTTTGCCAGCGCGCGCCGCGTCGCCGGGATGGGCGTTTCCAGCATGATCACGGGATCGCCGCCCATCACCGTCATCTGGTGAATGCGCGCCATCGGCTTGGCGTCCAGCGCCTTGAGCCCCGCCTCGTTGGCGACCAGCACGCCCGAGGCACCGTCGCAGATCTGGCTGGATGTCGCCGCGGTGATGACGCCGCCCTCGCGGATCAGCTTGACGCCCCGGATCGCCTCGATGCTGGCATCGAAGCGGATGCCTTCGTCCGTCGCGTGTTCGACTTTGCTGCCGTCGTCCAGCGTCACGGCAAGCGGTACGATCTCGTCCTTAAACTGTCCGGCTTGCGTCGCGGCGATGGCCTTGGCGTGGCTCTCATAGGCGAACCGGTCGAGCGCTTCTTTCGACAGCTTGTATTTCTCCGCCATCATCTCGGCGCCGGCAAATTGGCTGAACGGCGTCTCGGAATAGCGCTTGACGATGTTGGGGCTCATGTAAGTGCCGAAATTGTTCTGCGCCGGCAGCATCACCGACAGCCCCATCGGCACGCGCGTCATGCATTCGACACCGCCCGCGATGACCACGTCCATGGCGCCGGACTTCACGGCCTGGGCCGCGAAATGCAGCGCCTGCTGGGACGAGCCGCATTGGCGGTCCACGCTGGTCGCCGGCACGGTTTCCGGCAGCTTCGAAGCCAGCACGGCGTTGCGCGCAATGTTGACGGCCTGCTCGCCGATCTGCATGACGCAGCCGAAGATCACGTCTTCGATCACCGCGGGGTCCGCTTTGGCGCGCTCCACCAGCGCGTCGATCAGCGCGCCGCCGAGGTCGGCCGGGTGCCAGCCCTTGAGCCGTCCGCCTTTGCGCCCGCCCGCCGTGCGGGCCGCTGCGACGATATAAGCCTCTGCCATGGGTTCTTCCTTTGCTGTTCCGCGTCGTCCTTACCATCGTGGCGTGGCGGAAACGCAAGAATGGGCGTGACTTGCCGTGGCTCTGACCTAAGGTAATGGCCGGAGGACCGACGCATGAGCAGCGACAAGCCACAGAAGCCCGAAACGGTGGCGGCCCAGGCGCTGGGCTGGATCGATGCGGAGACGCATGCGGTTGCGCCCGTCGTGCATGCGTCATCGACCTATCTGCGCGATGCGGACAATCAATACCGGACCGGCCGCGCTTATGCACGCGCCGACAATCCCGCCTACGATCAGCCCGAAGCTCTGCTGGCCGCTCTGGAGAAGGGCGAAGCCGCCATGCTCTTTGCCTCCGGCATGGCCGCTGCGACGGCGGTGTTCCAAGCCTTGGCGCCCGGCGATCACGTGGTGGCGCCGAAGGTGATGTACTGGGGTTTCCGCCACTGGCTCATCGACTTCGCCCGCAACTGGGGCGTCGAGATCGATTTCGTCGACATGAGCGATCTCGCCGCCGTGAAGCAGGCGATACGGCCCAGCCGGACGCGCCTGGTCTGGGTCGAGACGCCGGCTAATCCGCTGTGGGACATCGTCGACATCGCGGCCGTCGCCGAGATCGCGCATGCCGCCGGTGCGAGACTGGCCGCCGATTCCACGGTCGCCACGCCGGTGTTCACGCGACCGATCGAATTCGGCGCCGATCTCGTCATGCATTCGGCGACCAAATATCTCAACGGCCATTCGGATCTCGTCGCCGGCGCGCTGGTAACCCGCGTGAAAGACGAGCCCTGGGAACGCATCGCCGACGTCCGCAGCCATATCGGCGGCATCCTCGGTTCGTTCGAAGCCTGGCTGCTGCTGCGCGGGATGCGCACGCTGTTCCCGCGCGTCCGCACTGCGGCGGCGAACGCCGCAGTCCTGGCGCGCAAACTCGATGCCGATCCGCATGTCTCGCGCGTGCTCTATCCTGGTCTGCCGGAATTCCCCGGCCACGCCATCGCAGCACGCCAGATGAAAGGCGGCTTCGGCGCCATGATGTCGATCCGCGTCAAAGGCGGCGAAGCGGCGGCGATTGCCACAGCTGCGCGGGTGAAGCTGTGGAAGCGGGCGACCTCGCTCGGCG
>JAGWVX010000053.1 GCA_018970685.1 Alphaproteobacteria bacterium
CTTGGTGCATTGTCTCCCGCGGGATACAAGCCCCGTCGGCCGTGCGACATTGCAGTGGCCAAGGCGATGGCGGCGGCATGGGAGAAAGAGTGATGGCGTTGAAAACCACCCGCTACGATACGGCGGCCATTCTCAAAACCAAGAAAGACGTGACGGCCTATCTCAATGCCGTGTTCGAGGACAGCGATCCGGCATTGATCGCGCACGCACTGGGCGTGGTGGCGCGCAGCGAAGGCAGGGCGAGGTCGCGAAACAAGCGGGCCTCACCCGCCCCAGCCTCTACAAGGCGCTGTCGGAAGACGGCCGGCCGGAATTTTCCACCGTCTTGAAAGTGATCCGCGCGCTCGGCCTCAAGTTGAAGATCGCCGCTTGAACCCAAAGGTGTTTGGGGTCGAGGCGGAAATAAATCGATTTTTCCCCGCCCTCCCCGACCGTTACCAGGCCGGCCCGAACGCCCTCGTCATCACGCCCGGCGTGCTTCAAATCACCGCCACGAAACTTTAATCTGCCGCCCCAATCCCGCCTTATTCCGTTCAGGACGCGTTCAGCCTAAGAAGGCGAAGCTGCTGTCACGGTAAGCTGTCGGCAAGCGACAAAGGAGAGATTTATGAGGAAATTGTTCTTGGCGGCAACGGCGGTTGCCCTGGTGTTCGGAGCGGCGCCGGCGTCCGCACAGAGCTACGACGGGGGCTCTCAACCAGACCCGTACGGCTATTACAGCCAGTACGATCACGACGGCTATTACGATCGCGACGGCCATTATATCCGGTACAGCGACCAACAGCCCTACGGTTCGGACCAAGGATACAACAACGGACCGCCGCCGAACTATTACCAGCAGGGCACCTACGAAGATAATTGCCGGCGCAGCAACAACGTCGCCGGAACGATTTTCGGTGCGCTTGCCGGCGGACTGATCGGCGGCGCGGCTAGCCACGGCAACGGCGGCGCGGTCGTCGGCGGCGTGATCCTCGGCGGACTGCTGGGCAACGCCATCACGCGCGATATGCCGTGCGAAGATCATCCCTACGCCATGCGCGTCTACGCCCAAGGCCTCGATGGCGACATCGGCCAGCGCTACGAGTGGCGCCACGACAACGACTACGGCTACTTCACGCCGGAACGCGAATTCCATCGCGACGGCTATGTCTGCCGCTCGTTCAGCGAAACGACCTATGCCCGGGGGCGCTCGTACACGCGCTCCGGTACGGCCTGCCGCCACCGGGACGGCGACTGGCACTTCGACGATTGAACGGTGGCCGTATGACGGCCGAGAACCCCGGCGGCTAAAACCGCCGGGGTTCTTTTTTGGGGCGCTGCGGGACCGGCAAGGCGTTTCTTTTGGGTTAATGCCGGCAGGGACGCCGGCGCGCAAAATCCCGGGCGACGGCGGATATTCGGCGTGCCTGCGAAAGATGCATTCCTTCGGAAAGAGTTAAGTAATCATTCAATCATAGGCTTACGGCGGCGACCGGATTTTGAGCCGCAATGTCGGACACTTGGACGATCAGCGTAAACGGGCGTACCTACGGCCCCTACACCGAGCCGCAAATGCGCGCTTTTGCCGAAGAAGGACGACTTGCGGCGCATTCGCTTGTGTCCCGCGCAGGCGAAGACCGTTACCAAGCGGCGTCGGCCGACAGCGAACTCGCGAAACTGTTCCGGCCCGTGCCGGCGAGGCCGGCGTTCTTCACCGCCGAGGGCGACGCGGCACCGCAGAATTTCGGCCGCAAGGAAGAAGAAACCTCTACCGAGCGCACGCATTACATCATCGTGGCGGATATGAAGTCGCGTTCGATCTCCGGCCTGGAAGAAGAGATCTTCAACTTCGGTCCCGCCTACCCCGTCATGCCCCAAGCCTGGGTCGTGAGCAGCGACATGCCGATCACCGCCATCCGCAACGCCCTGGTGCAGAAGCTCGGCAAGCTCGACACGCTCTTCGTCGCCGATGCAACGCACAACAAAGCGGCGTGGTTCAATTTCGGGCCCGAGGCCGACAGCCGCATCCGCCGCATCTGGCAGAAGGTTCCGGAGGCGCCCGCGCAGCGTGCCGCCGGCTGATCAGGTCAGCTGCACCAAGCGATCGCGGAAGCGCTTATAGTTGGCGACATAGACGTCCGCCGAAGCCTGCAGGCCCAGCAATTCTCCCTCCGTCAGCGGCCGCACGAAGCGGCCCGGACTGCCGACGATCAACGAACCGTCGGCGAATTCTTTGCCTTCCGGGATGAGCGTGTTGGCGCCGACGATGCAATTCTTTCCGATGCGGGAGCGATTGAGCAGCGTCGCCCCCATGCCGATCAGCGAATTGTCGCCGACGGTCGTCGAGTGCAGGATCACATTGTGGCCGATGGTGACGTTCGCGCCGACCTGCGCCGGCTGGCCCGGATCGGTGTGAACGATCGAATTGTCCTGCACGTTGGAATTTTCGCCGACGGTGATCAGATCGTTATCGCCGCGAAGCACGGCGCCGAACCAAACGCTGGCGTTCTTCATGAGTTTTACCCGACCGATGACGACGGCCGTCGGCGCCACCCAATACCGACCGTCGGATGGAAATTCCGGCGCAACGCCTTCGAGGGCATAGATTGGCATCGGTTATTCTCGCCGTCCGCGTTTCGTCCGGCATTGTGCCGTCGATCGTCCGGCCGCGCCAGAGCGTCCCGCTGTCATTAAAAAATGCGATTTCGATTTTGGGAGTTCTGTTATTCTGAATGGGCTCGTGCGATTCGTTCACGACGGAGGCAAGATCACGGTGCGCCGATGCACTTTGCAGATCTCCAATTTCGAGGGCTTTAAGTCCTGCCCTCGCACCTACGTCCCATCAACGACTAGCGTTCGTTTTTTGACCAGGGAGTATCCATGGCCAGGCGTTCCGCGCGTTACAAATCCCGTGAAGCCAGCATTTCAGACGACGAAAACATCCATCCATTGTTTCCGGCCCGCGGCGGCTGGAATCCGCGCGACGGAGATGCGCGCGACCGAAAATACGTAAAAAACGTCCGGGCGATGAGCCCGACCCAGCAACGGCTGATGGACGCCATCGACGAAAGCGATGTCGCGCTGGCGCTCGGTCCGGCCGGCACCGGCAAGACCTATCTCGCCATCGCCAAAGCGGTGGAGGCTTTGGAGGCGGGCCGCGTCGGCCGCGTGGTGCTGTCCCGTCCGGCCGTGGAGGCCGGCGAGAGCCTGGGGTTCCTGCCCGGCGATCTGCAGGACAAGCTGGCGCCGTATCTGCGGCCGCTTTACGACGCGTTGACCGAGCGGCTGGGGACCAAACGCCTCAAGGCGCTGGTGGCCGAGGGCGTCATCGAAATTGCTCCGGTCGCCTATATGCGCGGCCGGACGCTGAACGATTGCTTCATCGTGATCGACGAAGCGCAAAACTGCACATACGGCCAGCTGAAGATGCTGCTGACGCGCCTAGGCTGGCGCTCGACCATGGTGCTGACGGGCGATCCCGACCAGACCGACCTGCTGAGCGGGCTGTCCGGGCTGAGCGACGTCGCCGAGCGGCTTGAGAAGGTGCCGGAGATCGCGGTCATCAGGCTCGGCGAAAGCGACATCGTGCGCCATCCGCTGGTGGCGGGGATGCTGACCGTCTTGTAGCGGCCGGCTAAAGCGCCAAGGTGAGATTGAGCACGAAGAGGCCGATGGCGAAGCTCCAGTAACCGGCAACGGCGGCGGCGAGTCCGAAGGCGACTTTCGAGCAGCTTTTTTGCCGAACTTTCTTGGCCGCGTTTTCGAACAAAACGCTCGGGCCGGCAATAACCATGACCGCGATATAGGCGGTCTTGCCGGCGCCGGTTCGTGGCTTGTCTGCAACAAGGCGATAAAGATTTGCGGTGATCCCGGACGCCGTGAAGCCTGCTGTCATGGCAAACATCACGATCAGTAATTGATGCAGCATCCCGTTCCCCTTCTGGCCGGAGAACGAAATGCAGGCGATATGCCTGCTATTTTCGGGATTTCTGTGCCATTGCGGCACGACCGGCGGCGACCGAATGCCGCGGTTCGCCGTCCCCGGTGGGGGCCGGAGCTTTTTGCGTGTCGATTTGGCGCGCGGCCGGTAGAGGGATAACCGTTAACAACGGCATGCTAAATAATCGGAAGACAGTCCGACTCGGATGTCGGACCGGGAATGACCATGAGCCGCACGGCAGACGACGACGAAACAATCCGGAAGCGCTCCGGATGGCTGATTCCGCTCGGCGTATTCTTCGTTACCTTCGTGCTGTCGGCGATGTTTCTGCTCTATTACCTCGCGCCCAGCGCGCCGAGCCTGTTCGAGGAGCAGGTTGTGCCCACCTCGCGTAGCGACATCATCGCGCTGAAGGTCCGCAATTTGGCGCTCTATATCCCCGCAAACTACCTGGAATACGAGAAGGCGCGCCAAGGCGGCACGCAGCACGAAGTCGCGCTGTTCGCCATACTGCCGGATCTGACGGGCTGGTCGAACTGGGACGCGCAGACCTTTGCCGGCAACGGTCCCAAATCGCCCGTCGTGTACATGCTCATCTACGAAGACAAGTTCGAGTTGAGCGAGGCCGAACGGCTTCGGCGGGTCTATATGGGTTACGTGGCGGATAAACGGGGCGTGCCCGGACCATTCGGCCTGACCCGATATGCGTTCCGCAACGATTCCGGTTATCGGAACGAAGACCTGTATGTCGGCGGCACGCCCAGGCGGCCCATCGTGCTGCGCTGCGTGCGGCTTGGTCCCCAGGTGCCGAGTCCGAATTGTTTGCGCGACATGGCCGTCGCCAACGGCGTTTCGCTGTCCTATCGCTTCAAGCGGGCGCACCTTTTCCGCTGGCGCGCGATCGCCGACGGCGTCGACAAACTCGTGGCCGCGTTCGAAAAACCGCCGAAATAAGCTAGAAACCGCCGAAGAACGCGTCACGGAGGGTCTCAAATCGTGCCTGAAAAGCCGGCCGTATTGTTCGTCTGTCTTGGCAACATCTGCCGTTCGCCGCTTGCCGAGGCGGCATTCAGGGCCGAAGCCAAGCGGATCGGGCTCGACGCCGATGCGGACTCGGCCGGCATCGGCGGCTGGCACACCGGCGAACCGCCCGACGCCCGCGCCCGGGCCGTCGCCAAGCGCCACGGCATCGACATCGGCGGCTATCGCGCCCGGAAGGCGACGCCGCAGGATTTCCGCCGCTTCAGCCATATCGTCGGGCTCGACCACGAAAACCTGGCCGCGCTCAAAGCCATGCGCCCGGCGAACGCCACCGCGGAACTGAGCCTGCTGCTCGACCATGTCGAGGGGCGCAAAGGAGAGTCCGTTGCCGATCCCTATTACGGCAGCGAGCGCGATTTCGAAATCACCTGGGCGGACGTCACGGACGGCGCACAGGCGCTGGCGCGGCGGATCGCGAAGGCATGAACAAGCTTGCCGACGCGGGCGCCCGGCTGATCGGCGGCACGATCCGTCAAATCGGCGAGATGCCGGGCGGCAGTCTCTCACAGATCGTGCAGATCACCTTGACCGACGGGCGCCGGGCCGTCGTAAAAAACGGACCGTCTCCGAGGACCGAGGCGGCGATGCTGAGGGCCATCGCGGCGAGCGGAGCCCCCGCACCGGCCGTGCTCGGTGCGGACGACGAGGTTCTGGCGATCGAGCTTGTCCCAGCCGGAGGTGCGCTGCAGTGCGCGTGGTCCAGTCTGGGCTCGGCGCTTGCTCTGCTGCACGGTACGACGGGGGAGCGCTATGGCTGGCCGCAGGATTACGCGTTCAGCGGGCTGGCGATCGTCAATAGCTGGAGGGATCACTGGCCGACGTTCTGGGCGGAACATCGGCTGCTCGTGCATACGGCACATCTTCCGCCATCGCTGGCGCGGCGCGTGGAGGCGCTCGCTTCCGATCTTCCAAATCGACTTCCCGCTCACCCTGCCCCGTCGCTTCTGCACGGCGATCTATGGGGCGGCAACATTCTGGTCGACGGAGAGCGGGTCAGCGGCTTGATCGATCCGGCCTGCTATTTCGGCCACGGCGAAGTCGATATCGGGATGCTGACGTTATTCGATCACCCCGCCGCGGCATTTTACGACGCCTATGGCCCGCGCGATCGGCATCGGGAAGAACGTCTCGTCATCTATCGGCTGTGGCCGGCCTTGGTCCATTTGCATCTGTTCGGCGGCGGGTATCGCGCAATGGTCGAACGTTTTTTGTCGGAGGCGGGCGTCTGACCTTCAAAGGCGCCGGTACAGTTCTTCGACCGAATGACGCCTCGGCAGCAAAACTTCCGTGGCGCTGACAAGAGCCGGCGCAAAGCCGACGGCTGCTGCCGCTGCAAAAAGCAGCGCAACCGAATACGACACGGCCGCAGCGTGGAAGGCGACGGCCGGCAGAAGCGCCGCGATGCCGCCGAGCACGGCGAAGACTTGGGCTCCGCCGAGGTCTTCCACGGCGCGCAACCTGGCGATGGCGGGATCGTCGCCGAGAAGCCGATGGGCCTGAGCGCGTTGAAGCCCGCAAAAGACGAGAAAAAGCGCCAGCGCCGCCAGCGGCGGCAGGCCGACATCTGCATGAAGCCCGACGCGCGCGACAGCAAACTGGGCCCACAACGCCACCAAGCAGACCAACGTGGCGGCGACCGTTGCCGCAAGACCTTCCCGCCATCCCCCGTAGGCAACATAGGAAATCGCGAACACCAAGCCGACGGACCCGGCTATGACTGCTTTTGCAGGCTGTATGTGAAGCAACGCCGGCTGCGCGCCAAACCAGGCCAGAGCGACGAAAATGAGAGCAATGCCTGCAATGCTCAAGCCCCAGCGCGGAACCGCGGTCATGGCGGCCTTTTCCAAAAAGCGCCGGCGATGTTCCCGCGCACGGTTTGCTCTGGCGACAAACGCCTCGTCGAAGTGCAGAAGCGAGGTGCCGACCGGCATCAGAAGCAGAGCCGACACGGCGGAGAACAAGATATCGAACATGGCCTGAAGCGCGCCGCCGCCGCCGGCCGACCGCCAGAACCAAAAAAAGGCCAGCACCGCCGAGACCACAATGCTCAGAGCGGCTTGTTTGAACGGCTTTCCGATTTTGCCGTTGTCCAGCGCTTTAACGACAACATCATGCGCCAGCATGACGGCGATGCCGTAAGCGAAGGCGTAGCCCAGCATCGGCACCGCCCCGAACCGCGCGTCCGCGCTCAACGGCGCAGCCCAAGCAAGACCAGGCAACGGCGCAGCGGCGACTAGAAACGCCAACGCCAGATGACGGACGTGCAGGAACGCCACGACACCCGCGAGCAGGGCGCCCACAACGATCAACGCCGCGCCGCGCAGCGACGCACCCGACAGAATAGCCAACGCCGTGGCCGCGCCTGTCACAACGCCCAGAATGGAAAATACGATCGACAGAAGGAGCGTGCGATTGCGAAAATAAAACTGCCTGGCCGCGCCGGCAGCTTTGCCGTATTCGCTGCCGCTGCCCGCCATGCGACCTTACCCCGCGCGGCTGGCGGGCGGCTCTGGCAAATCCATTTCGAGAATAGCCATATTGAAGGCGTAGGAGACTTCTCCGTCCTCTTCGTCCTTGAAGATCACGCCGATAAACTCGCCGTTGACCTGCACTTCGACGGAGTCCGCCTGCTTTGGTCTCTCGACGATGGTGATGGTGTCGAGCCGAAACAGGTTCCGGAGGTACTTTTCGATGCGCCAAATTTCGCTACGGGTCAAAGGTGTCTCCATAACAGCATGGCTTGAACTCGCATGGCGGCAGGGACGGGTCAAGCGCCTTAACCGCGCGGTCCGGCCGTTCAATGACCGGTTGTGAAGCCGAGCATCCAGCTAGGCCATTCGCGGCCTGCGCGGCGAATTCAGCCTCCGGCGTTTTCCGGTCTTGGCCAAAAACAAAGACACGATTCGCGCCTTCGCAGCAGCGGCGGCGCGCGAAACGCGATCAGTTTTTTCCGTCCATCTCGTCGATGAACTGATCCATCTCTTGCGAGGGGCGATCACAACCCGAGCAGTTTACCAGCTTGGCCGGAACACCAACGGCCGTGCAGTGCGCCGGAACGGACTTCAACACAACCGAGCCAGCGCCGATGCGGGAATATTCCCCGATCTCAATGTTGCCGAGAACCTTCACGCCCATCGACAGCAGCACGCCGCGCCGGATCTTGGGATGGCGATCACCCTCTTCCTTACCGGTGCCGCCGAGCGTCACGCCGTGCAGCAACGAGACGTCATCTTCAACCACGGCGGTTTCGCCGATGACGACGCCGGTGGCGTGATCGATCATGATGCCCTGACCGAGCCGTGCGGCGGGATGGATGTCGACATCGAACAGCTCGGACATCCGGCTTTGGAAAAACAAGGCCATGCCGTCGCGCTGCTGCGCCCATAGCCAATGGGCGACGCGGTAACATTCCAGGGCGTGGAATCCTTTGAAGAACAAAAACGCCTCGACGTAGGAATGGCAGGCGGGGTCGCGTTCGAACACCGCCGAAAGGTCCGCCCGTACCGCTTGGCCGATGGAGGGCTCCGCCTTGATGGCTTCGTCGAAAATCTCGCGGGTGAGCATGGGGCTCAAATCTTCGCCGCCCACCTTCTTGGCAAGGTGGTAAGAAAGGGCATCCTCAAGCTTTTCGTGTTTGAGGATCGTTGCGTGAACAAAGCTGGCGAGCGCCGGCTCTCGCGCGGCGAGCTCCTTCCCCTGGTCGCGCATGGCGTTCCAGATCGGATCGCAGCTGGCTACTTTCTCGGCCGTGATGGGCATGTCGTTCTCCCAAGCTCTGCATTTTATCGCAAGGCGGCTGCGATTCCAAAATGCCGGACTTTTTAGCCCGATCTTACTGACGTACATAGGAAGCCAGCGCCAACCTACAAGCTTCGGAGTAGCCACAGGGTAAACATGGACACCGCCGACAAGCCCGTCTTTAACCGGCCCGCTCCCCAGACTATCGACCTTCTGCTCTCCCGGCGGTCCGGTTCGGCAAAGGCCATGAGCGGCCCCGGACCCGGCCCAGACGAATTGCGGCAAATCCTGCGGGCGGCGGCGCGGGTGCCCGATCACGGCAAGCTGTTCCCCTGGCGCTTCATCGTCTTTGAGGGCGACGCTCGTGCGCGTTTTGGCGAGATGCTGGTCGCGTGCTTGCGGGAGACCGAAGGCGTAACCGCCGAGCGCGCGGCCATCGAGGCCGGACGCTTACTTCGGGCCCCGGTCGTTGTGGCGGTCGTCAGCCGGGTGCGTGAGGCGATTCCCATTCCGGAATGGGAACAGCAGCTGTCCGCCGGCGCCGTCTGCCAAACGATGCTGATCGCCGCCCACGCTCTAGGTTTCGTCGCCAACTGGCTGACCGAATGGTGCGCCTATCATCCGATGGTGCTGGAAAGGCTGGGCCTAAAACTCGGCGAGCGAATCGCAGGATTCATTTACATCGGACAGAGCAGCGTCGCCCTCGAAGAGCGTCCGCGACCCGATATGGAAAAAATTATCAGCAAATTCTAAGCGATCAGCGCCATTCGCCGGTTCCGCGTGCGCGCCGGCGGAAAGCTGAGTTGTACCGTGGTGCCGATGCCCGGCGCGCTCTCGATCACAAGCTTCCCGTCGTGCTGTTCCGTCAGCGACTTCACCAGCGACAGACCGAGGCCGGTTCCCTCGACATTGCGCGACAAGGGAGAGGCAATCTGCCGGAACGGTTCGAGCGCAATGGGAATCATCTCCGGCGCCATACCGATCCCCGTGTCGCGCACGCTGATCACCACGCCGTTATCCGCACCGATGTCGGCCGACACCTCCACCTTGCCGCCGGGCAGCGTAAACTTCACGGCGTTCGACAGTAGATTCAGCATCACCTGCTTCATCCGCAGGGCGTCCGCTTCCAGCATCGGCACGCCGTCCCCAACAAGGGCCGTGACCGTGACGCCGCCTTCGCGCGCGCGCCCTAGAAGCAACCGCATGCAATCCTGAAAAAGAATGGATAGGTCGATCGGCTCGAAGTACAAATCCAGCCGGCCGGCTTCCGATTTCGACAGATCCAGAATGTCGTTGATGAGCGCAAGCAGGTGTTTGCCGGCGCCGTGAATGTCGCCGGCGTATTCCCGGTATCGTACGTTGGCGTGCGGGCCGAACAGTTCCTGCGCCAAGACTTCCGAGAAACCGATGATCGCGTTGAGCGGCGTGCGCAGTTCGTGGCTCATCAGGGCCAGAAAGTTGCTTTTCGTGCGGTTGGCGTCCTGAGCCGCCAGCAGCGCAGCGTTGAGCTGTTCTTCGCGGGCCATCAGCAACGCCACCTTGGAACGAACCAGCGTCTCGCTCGTGCCGATGCCAAGGTAGCGCCCTTGCCGCGTTACCACGAAGCTTTCGCGCAGCGCATCGGGGCAGTCGAGCGTGATCATCGTACCCAGATCGCCCAGGGCCATCCGCTCGTCGACGATCAGCGGCTTTGTGTTCGCAAGCCGCGTAATGGACTGCTTCCCGAAAAGTTCCGGCACGAAACGCTGAGCGTAACGAGCCATGAAGCGCAGCCGGTTGACGATGCCAACAACTTTGTTGTCGCCGTCTACCACAGCCGCGGCGATCTGCGGCTGCGGACCGTTGAAGCGCTCATAGACTTCCGCGCAGGTCAGCGACGCATCGAACGCCGGCAAAGGGTCCGCGAGCGCGCCGGCCTTCCATTCCGGTTGGCCGTTTTGCAACGACGAAACGGACGCGAACGCACTCATGCATAGATCCCCGGCAAAGCCCGCGGAGGATATGGCCGCTGCGTTGTGGGACCGTTAACGCGACGCGTTGCGTTTTGCGAAATTCCTGTGACGTTGTTTGCGACGAAAACTTTCAGACTAGTCCGCGCTGGGATTAGCGTATGCCGACCGATTTGTGCATCTGCAGGCTCAAGCGCCATTGCGGATGCGCAAGGCAATAGTCGGCGGCGGCGCGCGTGTTCGCTTCGCGTCCCGGACCGTCCATCGGCTGCAGGAAAAAATGTTCGAAGACGAGCCCCGCATAGCGCTCTGGCGGCGCGTTTTCCTGCGGGTAAACCAGCTTCAGTTCCTGACCGCTTTTCAGCGCCAAGGCTGCGTTCGCCTTCGGACTGACGCAAATCCATTGGATGCCGGCCGGCGGCAGCAACGTGCCGTTGGTCTCAACACCGATTTCAAAACCGTGCGCATGCAACGCCGCGATCAAGGTTTCGTCGAGCTGCAGCAGCGGCTCGCCGCCGGTGCAGACGACGTAGGGCTGCGCCACATCGTCTTTGGGCCAGCTCTCGGCGACCACCAGCGCCAGGGTTTCCGCCTCGTTAAACTTTCCGCCGTTGAGGCCGTCCGTGCCTACGAAATCCGTATCGCAGAAACGGCAGACGGCCGCCGGCCGATCACGCTCCAGTCCGCTCCACAAATTGCATCCGGCAAAGCGCAGGAAGACGGCAGCGCGCCCGCTGCGGGCGCCCTCGCCTTGCAGCGTGTAGTAGATTTCTTTCACTTGGTACGTCATCGCGAGATGTACTT
>JAGWVX010000054.1 GCA_018970685.1 Alphaproteobacteria bacterium
GACCTGGTCGGCCGTCGGGTCGATTACGGCAAGCTCGTTTCTGGATTGGACGAGGACATACACCTTACCGGTGATCGGATCGTAGCGGACATTGCCGACCTGCCCATCCAATCCGATCCGCGCAACGAAACGATTTGCGCGCGCGTCGATCACAGAGACGGCGTCGCCCAGCTCATCCGACACGAACGCCTTTTGCTCCTTTTGGTCATAGGCAATTCCGTCCGGGAAGACGCCGCCGGGCAGGCGCGCAATCACGTGAAGATTGTCGGTGTCGAGAACAACAACTGCGCCATCGCCCGACGAGAGACCGGCCATCCCGAGCGCCACGCGAAGCGACGAAACAAGTCCTGCACCCGGCACGCTCGCGTAGAGCTTGTGAAGCTCTGGCACGACAAGCACCCCCGTCACCTTCGGGAACCCTGGAAGCTCGGCAAGCATCCTGTTCTTTTGAACATCGAATGCGATGAGTTCGCCGGCGCCCATCTTGGCGATGTAGAGACGGTGGTTCGCGACATCGAGACCCTGATAGTCGATCCGATTGGTGCCGGCTCCCAGAGGGAAATCGCCGATACGAGAGAAGAGTATGGCGGTGCGCTCTTGGGGCGGTGACGGAGCGGCGTGCCCATGGACGATTGCCGCAGGCGTACCCAGAGCTATCAGCAAGAGAGTGGACGCTAACTGTCGCACACTATGTCCTCTCTATCGATATGCGGTTTGCGGCGATTTCCGGATCATGGCCGTGCGCGATACTTCCCGAAGATTAACCCAGGTCCACAGATCGGAGTCTCGCCGCCAGGCGACGGCGCAAGCTTAATGAGGCACAAACCGTTTAGGCCAAGCGACAGCATGCCGAGGCCGGTGAGAAGTATGACTACGGTTTCTTTTGAGATTCCAGTGCAATTTCGGTGAATTCTGCACATCTACTGCCTTGGCTGCCACTTTTCGATACGACTATTAGAAAAGTCTGCCACGAAGACCGCACCGTCAGCCGCAACGGTTACGGCGATCGGATGATCGAACTGCCCGGGGCCGATGCCCTTGTGCCCAAATTTTGTCAGAAATGTTCCATCAGGCGCGAACTTCTGAACGCGATGGTTATAGAAATCGGCGACGAAAAGATTGCCCTTTGGGCCGAAAGCGAGGCTTATCGCCACCCTGAACCAGCCGTTGAAGTCGCCAGGAATGCCGACAGCGAAAGGGCCGCCCCATTTTGTGAGGAATTTGCCGCTCCGGTCGAAAACCTGGATTCGATTGCCGTAAGCGTCGGCGATAAAGAGGTCGCCATTGCCAGCGAGCGCGGCATCGGTTGGATAGATGAAGTCGCCCGCGAAATGACCTTTTCTCTTGGTCGTTCCCCATTGGCGCAGGAAGGTGCCATCCGGGCGCAATTCCTGAACCCGTTGATTGTAGAAGTCGGCCAAAAAAAGATTGCCGTTGGCGCCGACGGCAACGCCGCCCGGTGCACTGAATTGGCCAGGACCCGTTCCGGATCGTCCGATGATGCGTTTCGGCGTTCCGTCCAAGGCGAACACCTGGATACGATCGTTGAAATATTCCGGGACATAGAGTTCGTTATCATGGATTGTCAGATTCATCGGCCGGCCGAGTTCGCCAAGCGCTTTGCCCGGTTTTCCGAACATGCGCAGGAAGCGACCGTTCTCGGTGAACACTTGGATACGGTTGTTGCGGGAATCGGCCACTAAGACCTCACCATTGGCAACCGCGATCCCTGTGGGGTCTTCGAATTGACCAGGCCCCTCACCTTTGCTCCCCCAGGCCATGACGAATCTGTAGCCTGGCTCTTTGGCAGAAGGCACGAAGGCGAACCAACCGATGACCATCGCAATGACAAGGACACCGATGACCCAGCCGGCAATCCGCCAAAATCGACCTATCCGCGGTGAAGCCATCGCCGTTCTCATAAATTGACCCGGAACCCGAAGAGCAGGCTGTAATCGCTTTTCACTGCTGTTCCGTTCAAGTCCTGCGCCGCCGGAAGCTGCACAATTGCTTCCAGCACCCATCTTCGTGTGACGTATTGGAGGCCGGGATCGAGAAACAGCGTCGTGCCTCCCGAGTTCGGATCGGCAAGCCCACCGATGCGATTCCGATCGTGGTGGATCAAATTGGCTTCGACGACTCCATAAAGAAAGCCTGGGACCCCAGTTCCTAGCGTGCGCGGCCACAGGCGGTATTGAAACGAAGCATCAAGCCGGGCTTCGTCGCTGAAGCGGAAGCCATCCGCGCCGGTGTTGACCTTGTACTGCGCTTGCGCGTCGATCTGATAATCGAGGGTCTGCCAGGTTGCGATCACGCCGGCGATGCCATCCCAGGACCCTGAGCCAAGCTGGAGATCGCGCGGCAGACGCCCCAACCGATCGGTCGCATCGTCGCGCCCGGTCGGCAGCTTGACCCCCGCAAAAGGCGAGATGCGAAAGGTACGCCCCGCAACGTTGTCGCTCAAGAGCGTGTAACGCCCCAAGAGAAGGGCATCGCCGATGCCGCTTGTGCTGCGGCCGACACGGGCGCCGCCCATCATAAAATCGACGCGCTTGTCGAGATAGGGAAGTATCGCGAAGAGCGTGAAGTCCGGTGTCACGCCATAGCCCAGGACCGATACGCCACCCCAAGCTCGTTCATCGCGGTTCAGAGGCGTCGGATCGCCGCTCGCCTCCATGACAAGGATCTGCTGGCGATAGACAAAATCGCCGCGCGCGACGGGTAGCGCGGTATTGAACGTCTCCGCTGCGGCGAAAGCCTTGGAGGTGACGGCCGTCGCACAGATGAGCGCCGCCGCAAGAAACGCGCCGGCACCGCGATGTCGCGTTCGTTTGGGAGATGTGCTCACGGGTTGCCGCCAGAGCTTGCAGTGTGAACTTCCTCGAAATCATGCATGGTGAAGCCTGCATCCTTGACGGCGCGCGCAGCTGTGGCTTTGTCGAGCGTCTTTCCCGGCGCCATGGTCACGGTGACGGTCTCGCTGGCGATGTCCGTCTGAACGGTTCGCACGCCGTCGATCGCACTGAGCTTCTTTTCGATGCCGTAGGCACAGAAAGGGCAGGCCAGGCCATCGACCACGATTTTGTAGCGGGCCGGGGCGGATTCGCTTTGCTCGGCTGCTGTCGCGCTCGTGACCAAGGCGGGACTGATCGCGAACCCGGCGGCTGCGCCGATCAGAATGAGCGTACCTGCAATGCTTATGCTGCAAATGTGCCGGATAATTGTTGAGAAGGCGTTCATGCGGGTTCTGCTCCTTTCGGACGACGTGGTGCAAGCGGCTTGCCGACGCTGAGAATGGCGTCGAAGAAGAGCTGCGGCTGGCCCCACAGCGAGTTGAGGAAGATCGTGGTCACGCTCAGCGCCATCGCCACCATCGCCCAGACGGGATAGACAAGACCGGTGGCGGCCAGCGGCACGCCGATGCCGTTGAAGAGGAAGGCGAGCGATACGTTCTGCATCATCTTGCGGTAGCTCTTGCGGCTGATGTCCCGGGCGGCCACGACACCATCGAGCCGGTTGTTGAGGATGACGATGTCGGCGGAACCGATTGCGATATCGGTACCACCGCCCATGGCAAGGCCGACATCGGCCTGCATCAAGGCTGGCGCATCGTTGACGCCGTCGCCGACCATAGCGGTGCGGCCATCGTGTTGGAGACGGCGAATGAGCTCGGCCTTTTCGGCGGGAAGCACGCCGGCATGCACCTCGGCGATGCCAAGTCCGTCTGCCACGCGGCGCGCGTGACCTTCATTGTCGCCGGTGATAAGTACGGTTTCGACGCCAGCCCTTCGTAGCGTGGCGATGACAGCGGATGCCTCCGACCGCACGGTATCGGCGAGCGCCAGAAGTCCAAGGACGTGTCCGGCACGCGCCACTGCGATCACCGTGCGTCCCGCGCTTTCGAGCGCCACAATACGCTGGTCGAGCGCTATGAGGTCGATACCGGCCTCGCGCAAGAAGCGTGGACTGCCGGCGAGAACAGTCTCGCCGTCGATCTCAGCGCGAATGCCTTTGCCCGGCACGGCCTCGAAGTGCTCGACCTTGGGCGGTGTGATGTGGCGCGCAAAAGCGGCGCCTACCACGGCCTCGGCAAGGGGATGCTCGGACGAGGCTTCGGCTGCTGCGGCAAGGCTCAAGAGTTCATTCTCGCCGGTATTCAGGGCTTCGATCTCAACGAGCTGCGGTTTTCCTTCCGTCAGCGTTCCCGTCTTGTCGAAGACGATGCGCTTCACGAGCCGGTAGCCCTGAAAGGCTTCGCCGGTCCGCATCAGGATGCCGCGCTCGGCCGCTTCGCCGGCGCCGCGCACGATGGACAGGGGCGCCGAAATCCCCACCGCGCAGGGATAGCCCATGACGAGTACGCTCAGCCCGGCGAACACCGCGCGCTCAAGATCAGGCGCCATACCCAGGAGCCACGGCACGAGCAGCCAACCCAGCATTGCGAGAAACGCCAGCGCGAGTACCGCCGGCGTATAGACAACAAGCACGCGGTCGACGAGGTGCAGCAGCCCCGGTTTCAGGGCGCGGGCATCTTCCACGGCGCGGACAATACGTTGCAGGAAGCTCTCTTCACCGATGGCGGTGACGCGCAGGACAAGGCTGCCCAAGCCGTTGATCGATCCACCGATGACGGCATCGCCTGTGGAACGCTCGACGGGAATCGGCTCGCCCGTGACAAGCGCCTGATCCACCGCGGAATGACCTTCGATGACGGTGCCATCTACCGGCACGCGTTCGCCGGGACGAATGCGCACCGCATCGCCCACCACGACGTCCATCAAGGGAATCTCGATTTCGTGGCCATCACGCAACACGCGGGCGGTATCGGGCTGAAGATCAAGCAGCCGCTTCACGGCCTGCGAACTGCGGGTCTTCACGATCAGGGACAGCCATTCGGAGAACAGGTGATAGGTCGCGATCATCACGGCAACGGCGAAGAACGGTGCCGTCGGATAAGAGGGCGCGTTGATTACAAGACCGATGGTGCCGCCCGCGAGCCCCGCGAAGGCACCGGCTTCGAGCAGCACGTGCTGATTGAGGATGCCGCGGCGCAGCGCCTGCACAGCCATGAAGAGAATGTGGCGTGCGATGCCGAAGACGAGGATGAGTGCTAGTGCGCCAATCAGCCATGGCGCTGCGGCGGCAAAATCGAGCGTTTGACGAAAGAGAAGTGCGAGACCCGCGATGACGCCGAGAGAGAGTGCGTCTGACGCCGCGATCCAGAATCCGCGTGTCCGCAGAACCAGGAACACGAAACCGATCAGGGCCAGCGTTGCCACGAGCGGCAGGATCGTCGAACCAAGGCCGGTGGGGCTCGCGATCAGGGCGATGGCGATCAGGCTGAAGCCAACGCTGACGAGAAAGCGACGGCCCTCCCGCACGAGGTCGCGTTCCTCCTCCGCGAAGGGACGTAACTTGCGCGGATCATGCAGCGTATAGCCGATGTCGCGCAGCGTTTGCAGAAGCTCGGCCGGATCGGCTACGCCCGGGTCATATTCCACCAGCGCCTGCTCATGGGTGAGGCTTACCGCGACATTGTCCACACCGGGCTGGCGCTTCAGCGCTTTCTCGATGGTGCTGGTGCAGAGCGAGCAATGAAGCCCGCCGATATGGGCACGGATTTTCCGGCGATCCGGCCGGCTCGCCGGTTCTTCGGCCCACAACGGTTTGGTCATGGTTGCTTTGGTCATGATGGGTACTCCGCTACGGCGTCCCGAAAACGCCCCATGATGGTGCAACGCCCCCATAAACGGCGCTTTGGTAGAAGAAGTAGAGAGACGCCAGCAGAAGCAGCACGCCGCTCGCCCGTTCGATCTTGGGCGCGAGCATCATGAGCCGTGGCAAATCCTTGAGCCTGTCGGCCGCTGCGCCCACGATCAAAAGCGGAAGACCACGCCCAATGCCGAACACCAGAAGCAGCGCGCCGCCCAACCATGGCGTTCCGCTTAAGGCGGCGACGCCCAGTACGGGCAGAACGATCGGCGTGCAGGCCGGACAGACCGAGAGCCCGAACGGTAGGCCGAGCGCATAAGCGGAGGCGAAAGATCGAACCCGGTGCGGCGCGGGCGAGAGAACCGGAAGCAAAATGCGGAATTTCCGCAAGAGCGTGAGGCCCATAAGCGAGAGGAAGAACCCAAGCACGAGATTGGTGACCGCCAGTGAACCGGCAAGAACCCGGATCACGACGAAGCCCAGAAACCCGACCAACGCCCCGATGACGGCATCGACGGTGGCGACGCCCAAGACAAATCCAGCCGATAACAAAAGGCCGCGTCCGGAAAGTCGAACGGCTTGTTCGCGCTGTCCGCCGACATAGCCTGCGACCACGGTGGCAAGCGGATAGGAGCTGGGCGCGATCCCCATGACGAGGCCGGCAAGCGCCATAAGCGCGAAGCCGAGCGGCGAGGCGAGCGAAACTTGCGAAAGCCAAGTTTCCAGATGCGCCATCATTTTGGCTGCGGTTCGGCAAGGGCGCGATAGCCCGCTTTGGCGATCTTGTCCCGGAACGCGGCTTCGCGGGCGATTTCGGGATCGAAGAGGACACGCGCCTTCTTGCGCGCGAAGGAGACATCGACACCCGTCACGCCCGGTTCGGTCTGAAGAAGGGCGCGAATCGTGCTGGCGCAGGCTTCGCAATGCATGCCTTCGATGGTGAAGGTGACAGTCTTCATGGCATGGACTTTCTTGGCGCGTTTCGTGTGAGCACCGTTGGTGATTGGTCGGGTTTTTGCCGTACGTGGCGCGGCAAGCCCGTCCAGGATGGTGCAGGCGCCGAGTGCTCCACTGCCGGGACAAGTCGCGATCAGCCGGTCAAGCGCCCGCTCCATCCGCTTGAGCTGTATAATCTTGCGCCGGACTTCATCGCGCTTGAGCTGGGCCTGGCCTCGGACCTCGCCGCAATCAGCTTTGGGATCGGCTTCGAGCGCGAGGAGTTCTTCGATTTCGCGCAAAGAGAAGCCGATCTCCTGCGCCTGGCGGATGAAGCGAATGCGTGCAACGGCGTCGCTATGATAAGAGCGGAACCCACCGTTCCGCGGCTTCAGCGGCTGTTTAATCAACCCGCGACGTTCATAGAAGCGAATCGTCTCGACACCAACACCCGCCGCCTGGGCGGCGCGGCTAATAGTCATTCCACACTCCATCGCCCAACATCCCTCGAAGGTTACACGCCGTACTATAGTACGGAGTCAAGGATGGTGGTAGCGTTCGCCCGCGGCAAGGAACTTCAGTGTGCCGGCGGCACATGCCTGGCGCGGTAGTGGCCCCAGATCCATTCGGGAATTGTCGTGAGCAATATCCAACCGAAGAGCATGGCCACGACAATCAAGTCCCAGGTCTCTCGGCCGAGGGAAACAAGATGGAAGCCAACCGCCAGCACGAGCGCGGACATCACGAGATAGAACGGCCCGGTGAAATAACAGTGCATACGTCGGCAGCGCGCCGCATTCACGAGACACAATGCTCCGAACCAGGCAAGACCGATCGACCAGCCGGCAACGCGCCACCACCATCCCATATTGGCGGTGATCAAGATCAATGCAACGCCCGGCCCCCACCAGGCAACCATTCGTGCGCAGGTGCCAGCGAGATCGCGATTAACAGACGGTTCGCTCATTTCGATATTCCTTTCTGACAGGCGCAAACCTGGTGCGGCTAGCCTGCACAGCACGACAGCTTGGCCACGTCCTTCGCGAAAGCCTGTGCCGCGAGCTTCAACCCTTCGACCGTTGTGAGGTAGGGGAAGATCATCTCCGACAATTGCTCGACTGTAAGCCCGCACTTGATGGCCATCGCTGCGGTCTGGATGCTGTCCGCGCCCTCCGGCGCCAGAATGTGCGCGCCGAGGAGCTTTCCCGTTTCGGCCTCGGCAACGAGCTTGATCAGTCCGCGTGTGTCGCGCGCGGCAAGCGCCCGCGGGAGGTATTCGAGCGGAAGAGCCGAGATTCTAACCTCGAACCCGCGCTCGCGCGCCACTGTTTCCGTGAGACCTACGCTCGCGAGTTGCGGATCGGTAAACACGACGGCCGGCATGACCGTCGCATCGTAGCGCTCGGTGTCGTCATTGAGTGCATTCTCAGCCGCAATCCGCGCGCCATAGGCTGCCATATAGACGAACTCGTCGCGCCCCGTCACATCGCCGGCGGCGTAGACCCCGGATTTCGTGGTGCGCATCCGCGCATCGACCTTGATGCCGCCGTTTGACAAGAGATCGATGCCGGCCTCTTCGAGTCCCAGGCCTGCCGTATTGGGCCGGCGTCCCGTCGCGATGAGAACTTGCCCAGCTTTCACAACCTCTGTAACGCCATTGGCGACCGCGGAGAGCGCGACACCATCGGGATCGCGCTCGATGGCCCCGTAAGTGAGCCCACAGCGAACGGCGACGCCTTCCGCTTCAAGATAGCGGGTCAACGCCACACCGATTTCCGGCTCAGCCCCAGGCAAGAGACGGCTGCGACACACGATCGTCACCTTGACACCTGCGCGGGCGAACATCTGGCCGAGCTCACAGCCAACATAACCGCCCCCGATCACGAGCAGCGATTCCGGCAGGGACTCAAGCTCGAGTGCGGTCGTGCTGGTGAGATATGGCACGCTGTCCATGCCGGGAATGGGCGGGACGGACGGCGAGGCGCCAGTCGCGATGATCACCTTGCCGGCTCTGACAAGGTTTCCATTGACGGCGATCCCTTCATCCACAAGACGGGCTTGGCCATCGAGATATGTGACAGTGTCGTAGGCCGGCAGGAGGTCGATGTATTTCGTCTGCCGGAGCATCGACACCAGTTCATCTTTTTGCCGGACGACTGCCCGCCAGTCCTGGACATTCCCATCGGCCTGAATGCCGGTGAAGCGCGATGCAGTCCTGACATGATGCAGCGATTCCATTACGCGAATCAGGGTCTTCGAGGGCACGCAGCCGATGTTCACGCAAGTGCCGCCAATGGTTCCGTGGCCGATAAACGCGACACGGGCACCTTGTTCAGCGGCGGTGATGGCTGCCGAGAAACCGGCCGAGCCAGCACCGATGATCGCCAGATCATACTTGCCCTTCGAGTCATTCGCACCCCGGGCGCAGCAATCGTGCACAGTCATTGAGATATCCATCCTTCACATGGGATTGCTTGGCGGCGCATCGGCTGGATCCGCCGGCCACTGATCGCGCCAACTCTTAATCGCCGATTCCTTTCACATGCGGCGGACACGCAACGCCGGAGGCAGTCCCCACGTTTGCTTTCCGGCGGTAAATTGCATAGGCGGTCAGCAGCACGAAGAAGGCGAAAGCTGGGATGACCACATAGTCCGCCCAGCCTAACCATGCCGACAAACCGAGTGCACCGAACAAGACGACAAGTAGCGGCGTGAAGCAGCACAGCGCCGCAACGGTGCTGCCGACGATCCCGCCGAGAATCCACCGCTTGTTCATCTTTTTACCGACTGCACAAGATGCGACGGATATCCGGCGTTCGTGGTTGCGGCGATCAGAGCCGATATGTTGGTGACGGCGTCGTCGAACGTGACGGTGGCAACCGGGTCGGCCATTTGGTCGGTTTGCTTTACCGCGACGGCCTTGACCCCGGGAACGCGCGCGAGGCTCTTTTTGACGATCGGGGCGCAGAGCTCGCAATTCGCGTTGCGAACGTCGAGGGTCACGGTCCTTTCCGCTGCTTGAGTTGCCAAGGGCGAAAGCATGACAGCAAAGGCCGCGACCGTTATGAGACGATAATTCATGAATTGTCTCCGTTGGGTTCCAATCTCGGACTCATCAAAGGAATAAAGGGGCCAGCTTCGGAAAGCCGAGACCGATGACGACGAGGGCAGTGGCTGTCCAGAGCCCGATCTTTGCAATACGGCCCGAGCTTGGCTTGGCGCAGTAAGAGTCTTCGGCACAGACCAGCTTGGGTTTCCGATACACGAGATAGAATCCGTAGCCGAGGAAGCCGAACGTGATCGCCGCAAAGGCTGGCTGATACGGTTCGAGCGCGGTCAGATTGCCGATCCAAGCGCCGCTGATCCCCAATGTGAACAGGACAAAAGGAATGACGCAGCACGACGCCGTGCCGAGTGCCGCCAGAATGCCGCCAATCGAGACCAGGCTCGCCCGGCGCGCTGCCGAATCGGTGTCGCTTGCAATTCGACCGATGACAGGCCTGCGAGCGGCGGTTTCCGGCACGGCCCTATTCATGACAAGTCGGTCCTCCTGCTTGATTGCCGTTGTTAAGGTAGTCCCTGTAGTAGATACAGGTTCAAGGGACGAATTTTCCGGGATCGGGTGAGGTAAACTTGGGGTTTTCCGCGCCGTTTCCGCGCGCGGCGGTTTGTTGTGCTATCCTCCTCACGGTCTGTATCGACTACAGGTTAGAGGATGAAAATGCCGGACAACGCCATCGCGCGCAGCGAATTACTGACCCGTGGCAGGCTCGCGGCACACACGGGATGCAACATCGAGACGATCCGCTACTATGAGAGGGCGGGTCTTCTGCCCCCTCCGCCCCGAAGCCGAGGCGGCCATCGGCTCTACGGGCAAGAGCTCATGAAGCGTCTGAATTTCATACGACGGAGCCGAGACCTCGGATTCACGCTCGAGGAAATCCGCGAGTTGCTCCGGCTGGTCGACGGACGCAAATACACCTGCGCCCAAGTCGAGTCCTTGGCGCATCAGCATGTACAGGAGATTGGGCAGAAGATTTCAGATCTCAGAAAGATCAGGAACGTGCTCGAGACAATGGCCGCCCAATGTAGCGGAGGAAAGGTTCCCGAATGTCCGATCATCGATACGTTGTTCGGTGACGGCCGAGCACCTGAGAAAATAAGTCGTCGCCTCACATCCAGGGCCCGTCGCATGGCGTAAGAAAGCACGTTGTCGAAACGTTCTGCAGTTTGGCTGCAACTGTGATCGTATGTCTGCTGTAACCTTCCACTCGAGTATTTCGAATAACGTAGTGGCGCAACAATAGGCTGCTTGGCTCGCGCGTGACCCTGTCGATCATCATACCGGTACTGAACGAAAGTTCTCTGATCGAGAAATGTCTTTGGCAATTGGCCGAGCTCCGCGCGCGAGGGGTGGAGGTTATCGTCGTGGACGGCGGAAGCAACGACGTAACGGAGCGTGCAGCACGACCCTTGGCGGATCGTGTTCTTACCGCCACTAGAGGGCGAGCCTTGCAGATGAATACCGGCGCGTGTGCCGCGTGTGGTGACACGTTGTTGTTCCTTCACGTCGACACGGAGCTTCCGCCCGGTACTGAAGCCATGATCGAGTCGGCACTTGCGTCATCCAGGCGCGTTTGGGGCAGGTTCGACGTCCGCATTGTGCCCAGGACGCCTTTACTTGCTGTTGTTGCACAGATGATGAACTTGCGGTCACGGCTGTCCGGCATCGCGACGGGGGATCAGGCAATCTTCGTGCGCCGATCGGCATTCGTTGCCATCGG
>JAGWVX010000472.1 GCA_018970685.1 Alphaproteobacteria bacterium
CTGCAATACATCGTCTACACCAAGTTCGACGGCGCCAGCAGCAACTACGACGGCACAGGGCGTAACGCTTCCGACAACAACACTCTGAGGATCTTCACATGGCTCGCTCTCTGATACCCGCCGCCGGGCTCGGCTTTGCCTTTCTGGCCGCCACGGCACTCGCATTCATCCCTGCCACACCGGCCAGCGCCGCAGTCGTGATGATGACATCGCCGCCGAAGGCGATTACCGGCGACGTTGCCGCCGGCGCCAAAGTCTTCCAGCGTTGCGCGATGTGCCACACGGACCAACAAGGCGCCGCCAACCGGATCGGTCCCAACCTGTTCGACGTGGTCGGCCGCAAAGCGGCGTCGCTGCCGAACTTCTCGTACTCGTCGGCTTTAAAGGGCTCCGGGATCACCTGGACCGACGACAAGCTGAAGGAATGGGTGTCGGGCCCGCAGAAGGTGGTTCCCGGCACGCGGATGACTTTCCCGGGTCTGTCCGATCAGAAGCAAGTCGACGATCTGATCGCCTATTTGAATAGTAAGAAATAGGTCACTGCGTCAGATTGACGCAACTGTAACCTATTGTACGACAACAATAAACAGGCCTAGAGCCTGGATTTGTGCAGAAATTCGGGCCCGGACCGCCGCTTCGTTGACATCGAAGCGGAGCCGGGCCTAGTTTTTGCGCCGCACAAAGATCGGGCGGCTTAAACAGCGCATCCGCGGGCACTGTGGATGCTGAAAGAAATTGTTCATTCCGGCCCGCCCATCCAGGGAATTTCGGACGCCATGAAGGTACTTGTGCCCGTCAAGCGGGTGATCGATTACAACGTCAAGGTTCGCGTCAAAGCCGATCAGAGCGGCGTGGATTTGGCGAATGTCAAAATGTCCATGAACCCCTTCGACGAAATCGGCGTCGAGGAAGCGGTGCGGCTGAAGGAAAAAGGCAAGGCGAGCGAAGTGATCGCCGTTTCCATCGGGCCAGCCCAAGCTTCGGAAACCATTCGCACGGCGCTCGCCATGGGCGCCGACCGCGGCATTCTGGTCAAGACGGACGGCGAGGTGGAACCCCTGGCGGTGGCGAAGATTCTCAAGGCCATCTGCGACGCCGAGAAGCCCGGCCTGGTCATCACGGGCAAACAGGCCATCGACGACGATTCCAATCAGACCGGACAGATGCTCGCCGCCCTGCTCGACTGGCCGCAAGCCACCTTTGCCCACAAACTGGATCTGACCGACGGGAAGGCCGACGTCGAACGCGAAATCGACGGCGGCCTTCAGACTGTCGAGGTCAAGCTGCCGGCCGTGATGACGACCGACCTGCGCCTCAACGAACCGCGCTATGCCTCGCTGCCCAACATCATGAAGGCGAAGAAAAAGCCGATCGACGAGAAAACGCCCGCCGATTACGGCGTCGATACCACGCCACGGCTGAAGGTGCTGAAAGTCAGCGAGCCACCCAAGCGCCAGGCAGGCGCCAAGGTGAAGACCATGTCCGAATTCCTCGGCAAGCTAAAAGAAGCGGGGGTGCTGTGATGGTTACTCTCGTTATTGCCGAACACGACAACAAGACACTGAAAGACGCCACCGCCAAGACGGTAACCGCCGCCCTGCAACTCGGTCAGCCGGTGCACGTGCTGGTCGCCGGTCAGGATTGCGCCGCGGTTGCCGAGGCGGCCGCCAAATTGGCCGGCGTGGAAAAGGTACTGGTTGCCGACGACGCGCTCTATGTGAAACCGATCGCGGAGACGATGGCCGCGCTCATCCTGTCGCTGGCCGACCAATACGGCGCGTTTCTGGCGCCGGCGACGACCAACGGAAAAAACTACCTACCGCGCGTGGCCGCCAAGCTCGACGTGCCGCAGATTTCGGAAATCCTGAAAGTGGTGAGCGCCGATACCTTCGAGCGCCCCATCTACGCCGGCAACGCCATTCAGACCGTGCAGGCCGGCGCGGGCAAAAAAGTCATCACCGTGCGCACGACCGCGTTCAAGCCCGCGGCGGCCACCGGTTCCGCGCCGATCGAAAAAGCGGCGACCGGCGCCAATCCGGACACCTCGAAATTCGTGGGCGAATCCCTATCGAAATCGGAACGTCCCGAACTCACCTCGGCGAAAATCGTCATCTCCGGCGGTCGCGGCCTCCAATCGGGCGAGAATTTCAAACT
>JAGWVX010000473.1 GCA_018970685.1 Alphaproteobacteria bacterium
GTGGGCCTATCAGAAGGGCTACGACGTCAACGAAATCGTCTATACCGGCTACGTGAAGGTCGATATCGACTCGATGCTCGCCAACCATGCCCTGACCGGCAATGTCGGCGTGCAGTTCGTCTTGACCCATCAGGGCTCGTCCGGCTTCGGCGTGTCGTTCCCCGCGAGTGGGCCGCCGCTCGTCGCTCCGATCCATGGTGGCGCAGAATACGGCGAAGTTCTGCCCAGCCTGAACCTGGCTTGGGATGTCAACGACACAAGCAAGATCCGCCTCGGCAGCGCACGCGAGCTGGTGCGGGCGCGCATGGACCAGATGGTCGATGTCAACTCGTATGGCTTCAGCACAGTCGCCGCGAACGTGAACTGCCCCGACTCTCAGTGGTCGACCTGTTCTCCGTGGAGCGGCTCGGTCGGAAATCCCAAGCTGAAGCCTTGGATCGCCGACGCAGTGGACCTGTCTTATGAATACTATCACGGCAAGGACACGTATTTCGCGGTCGCGGCGTTTTACAAGAACCTCGAATCCTACATCTACACGCAGAAGACGCCGTTCGATTTCACCGGATACCTAGTTCCCGCCGGGTTTACGCCGCAGACGTACCATGGTTACGTGACCGAAGATGTGAACGCGAGTGGCGGCAACATCGTCGGATGGGAGTTAAGTGGTGCGGTCGGCGGAGCTTCCATCTCCGATATGCTTGATGGTTTCGGCGTCACCGGCAACCTCTCCTACACTGACAGCAGCATGAAGGGCGTCTCGGATACCGGCCCCAGCACGCCGCTGCCCGGCCTGTCGAAGCTCGTCTATAACGCTACAGTGTATTACGACAGGGGCGGCTTCTCGGCCCGCGTGAACTACAACTTCCGCTCGCGCTTCTTCAGCGAGATCAAGGGCTTCGACAACACCTACACGCGCAACGAGTTCAAAGCGCAAGGCTGGCTCGGTGCGCAGATCGGCTACACGTTCCTGGACGGTCCGGTAAGCGGTTTGTCGATCAACCTGCAGGCCGATAACCTGATGCACGAAAAGCAGAAAATGTACCAGTTCACCTCCAATCCGAACGACACGCGCCAGCTTCTCGACTGGTGGCGGTACGGCACGACATATGAGGTTAGCGTCGCGTATAAGCTGAACTAAACAACGCTCCCCTTACCCCTCGCCGGTGATGAACCGGCGAGGGGGACCTCTTCGAGGTGAGGTCGCTCCACAGGGCTGCGAAAGATGGGGTGCACATACCGGTCTTCATGCGATGGGTGATTTGACATGGAGATCGAACTCATTACCGACATCGTAATCGTGGGCGGCGGCACCGCAGGTTGGATGACGGCCGCAGCAGTTTGCCGCTTTCCCCCCAAAAGCTGCCGTGTGCGTGTTATTGAGTCCGACGAGATCGGCCCGATCGGTGTCGGCGAGGCCACCATTCCGGCAATCAAGTTATTCAATAGCAGCCTCGGCGTCGACGAGGCGGCGTTCCTGCGTGAAACGCAGGGTACCTTCAAGCTCGGCATCGAGTTCGTGAACTGGTGGCGCCAGGGCCACAGCTACACGCACGCCTTCGGGGCGGTGGGACGCGACGTCGCTCCGGTGCCGTTTCATCACTTTTGGCTCAAGATGAAGGCGCACGGCAAGGCGCGCCCGCTGCGGGACTATTCGCTGAACGCCGAGGCCCAGCGTCAGAACAAGTTCGCGCGACCCGGCCCGAACGCCAAGTTGCCGCTCGCCGGCATGGCGGACGCCTATCACTTCGACGCCTCGCTTTATGCCCGCTTCCTGCGCCGCTATGCCGAGGCGCACCGGGTGACGCGGACGGAAGGAAAGGTCGTTTCCGTCAATCTGCGCGGAGATGACGGCTTCATCGAATCCGTCACGCTGCAGGGAGGCGAAATCGTTGCCGGCGATCTCTTCATCGACTGCACCGGTTTCAGAGGTCTGCTGATCGAGGAGGCGCTGAAGACGGGTTATGAGGACTGGACACATTGGTTGCCTTGCAACTGCGCCGTTGCGGTGCAATGCGAGACGCGAGGTCCACTCACGCCCTACACAAAATCCACGGCCCATGAAGCGGGTTGGCAGTGGCGCATCCCGCTGCAACATCGGGTCGGCAACGGCTACGTTTATTGCAGCGAACACCTCAGCGACGAGGACGCC
>JAGWVX010000474.1 GCA_018970685.1 Alphaproteobacteria bacterium
GAACTCCGCCCCACGGCCGAGGAAGCCCAAATCGATGCCGTCCGGAAATAACTGCACGGTTGCAACCGACAGAACGGCGCCGACCGCAACGCCGACACCAATCAGCAGGGCGGACTCCAGCGCGACCTCCAGGAGCACCAGGCGGGGGCGCATGCCCAGGGCCTGCAGCAGTCCGAATTCGCGGGTGCGCTCGAACACCGCCATCAGCTGCGTGTTCACGATGCCGATGGTCATCAGGGTGAACATCACCCACAGCCACATCAATATGAAATCGTTGAAGAATGTGCTCACCGCATAGACGAGCGGTTCAAGAACCATCCAGCTCCGGACGTCAAGGTTTGGAGCGGCTCTGCGAAGGTCAGTTATGAGGCTGGACAGCGCTTTGTTGTTCGCTCCATCGAAGGCGATCTCGGAAATGCCGTTGCCGACGCCGGTAAAGGTCTGCGCGGCGACGATGCCCGTAAACGCGAATGTGTCTTCCGCTTGTTCGGTGCTGGCGAAAAGCCCCACCACACGGAACGCTTGTTCCGCCAGATGTCCGTCGGCGGCCTGGGTCATGACCACGACGCGCTTGCCGACACGGGTTTTCAGACGTTTGGCGAGATCGCGGCCTAGGACGATGGACGCATCCGAGGAGCCGTTCAGATAGCGGCCTCGCGTGATTTGGTTCGGGAGCACCGACAGCTTGCGTTCCTGGTCTGGCACAACGCCGACAAAAGTGACCGGCAGCGTCTTGTATTCGCTCTGGATAATCGCGCTGACTCGCACGCGCGCGGCAAATGCCTTCACCGCGGGCGACTCCAGAAGGCGCAGCAGATGCCCGCTTGGCGGGGCGAAGCGATGCGCGGCGGTTGGATCGTCGAGATAACCAGCGGCATGAATTTGCCCTTCACCCGTCAGCAGCCGCAACGTGGTGTCCCGGCTGCTCTGCGACCAGGCGCGCAGCATCACCGAAAATATCAGGATCGACCACAGACCGACGCTGACCACCAGGATCGTGATGATCGTGCGCCGGGGATTGCGCCATAGATTGCGCCAGGCCAGAGGCAGAAGAATGCGAATCGGTTCGCTCACGTGGCCCTCATTGCCGACACCGGCTCAAGACGGCGCACGCGCGCATAGGGCACAAAGCCGGCGATCGCGATGGCCAATGCAATCACGCATGGTCCAGCCAGGGCGCTGACGAGATTCAGCTCCGGGAAAAGTATCGAAGGCATGTGCCATTGGGAAAACAGTGCTTCGGCGCCGGGGAATGCGATGCCGTGGATCGCCGTCCACGCGGTAATGCCGCAGCCGGCGGCACTTCCCAACATCGCACCGATCGCAGCAAGGTACGTCAACTCCAGCCATATCATGCGGCCGATCCGTTTTGGCCGCATGCCGATTGCCATCAGCATGCCGAATTCGCGCGTGCGCTCCAGAACGGACATCAAGAGCGTATTCAGGATGATAAAGACAACGATGACGATGAGACTGACATACATCAACGTCGAGAAGCTCATATCCAAGAGAATTACATCGTTGAGCCCCGGTTCCAAATCGGTCCAGTCACGCACGACCAATCCGTGGCGTTCCGCCACGGCGCGCAAGGACGGCAGGCTTGCCTCGATATCGCCGAGGCGGCGCCCGCTGACAGCTATGAGGTTTACGCTTTGGCCCATCGCGAAATCCGCCTGGAAGCGGGACAAGGGCATTTCGACGATCTGCCGGTCGATCTCCGACGCGCCCGTCGAGAAAATCCCGACGATGGTCAAAACGTCAGCCGCCACCGTCCCGTCGCGCGCCGATCCAAGCATGGTCAGCTTGCCGCCCACGGTGAGTCTGAGGTTGCGCGCCAAGCCAGTACCGATGACCACAGCCGCGCCGTCGCCGGTTTTCAAATAGCGGCCTGCTACGATGGTCGCGCCCAACATCGACACTTTGGTTTCCCGGGCCGGATCGACGCCGAATACGGCAGCTCCATAGCTGCGCGGTCCGTCGGAAAAGATCGCGTAAGTGGTGCCGCGTGGCGCCGCCGCGGTCACGCCGGGCACCTTATTCAACTGCGCCATCAGCCCTTGCGGTCGTACAATTGCCTTACGCAAGTCCGGATCGCTGCTGTAACCCGTGGGCTGTATCTGGGCAAAGCCGTCGATCAGGCTGAG
>JAGWVX010000475.1 GCA_018970685.1 Alphaproteobacteria bacterium
TGAAGTTACGCCGTCCAGTTCGTCGGAAAATCCTGCCGGATCAGTAGCTTCTCCCGAGAAATCGGGAATTGAATCGCCACAATCCCAATCACCGCTCCCGGCAGGGGGAGGGCCCTCCCCTCCGCCGGAGAACAATTATGTTGCCGAAGCCCCACCGGCTGCGGAAGCGCCGGCCGGCTTTGCCAGCCTCGGGCTGTCGCCCGAGCTGCTGCGCGCCGTCGAGGAAGCCGGCTACAAGACGCCGACCCCGATCCAGGCCCAGGGCATCCCGCACGTCCTGAAGCGGCGCGACATCATCGGCATCGCCCAGACCGGCACCGGCAAGACCGCCAGCTTCACCCTGCCGATGATCGAGCTGCTGGCCCGCGGCCGCGCCAAGGCGCGCATGCCGCGCACCCTGATCCTGGAGCCGACGCGCGAGCTTGCCGCCCAGGTGGCCGAAAGCTTCGCCAAGTACGGCAAGTTCAACGAGCTTTCCATGGCGCTGTTGATCGGCGGGGTGTCGTTCGACGACCAGGACCGCAAGCTCGACCGCGGCGTCGACGTTCTGATCGCCACGCCGGGGCGCCTGCTCGATCATTTCGAGCGCGGCAAGCTGATGCTGTCGCAGGTGCAGATCCTGGTGATCGACGAAGCCGACCGGATGCTTGACATGGGCTTCATCCCCGACGTCGAGCGCATCTGCAAGCTCATCCCCTTCACGCGGCAGACCTTGTTCTATTCCGCTACCATGCCGCCGGAAATCCGCCGCCTTACCGAGCAGTTCCTGCACAATCCCGTGCGCGTGGAAGTGGCGCGCCCCGCCACCACTGCGGCCAACATCAAGCAGGAGATTATCGACGTCCCCAATAACGACTGGGCGAAACGCGAGGCCCTGCGCCGCCTGATCCGCGAAGCCGGGGAGATCACCAACGCCATCGTCTTCTGCAACCGCAAGCGCGACGTCGATATAGTCGCGAAGTCACTGTCCAAGCACGGCTTCAACGCCGCGCCGTTGCACGGCGATCTCGATCAATCGGTGCGTATGAAGACGCTGGACGGTTTCCGCTCCGGCGAAGTCACGCTGCTGGTCGCCAGCGACGTGGCGGCGCGCGGCCTCGATATTCCGGCCGTCAGCCATGTCTTTAATTTCGATGTGCCGTTCCATCCCGACGACTACGTTCATCGTGTCGGCCGCACTGGCCGCGCAGGACGCAGCGGCGAAGCCTATATGCTGGCGACCTCGCGCGATGCGAAATATGTCGAAGCCATCGAAAAGCTGACCAAGTCGTCGCTGACACGGCGCATGCTCGAAGGTCTTGCCGATGCGGTCGAAGCGCGGCCGCTGCGCGACGACCGCAAAGGCCGGGACCGGAACGGCCGCAATCGCGGGCGCGACCGCCGCCGCGAGCATCCGGTGAAACCGCACGGCCAGATCGCGTCCATGGAGCCGGTCAGGCCTGGTTCGGAACAGCTCGCGCCGCGTCCGCAAGAACAGAAGCAGCATGCACCGACGCAACATGCGCCGCGCGCGCCGAAACCGCAGCAAAGACAACAGCCGAGGCAACCGCCGCACGACGCAAAGCAACCGGACGTCAGTCAGCTTCCGGCCTTCCTACTAAGGCCCGTCAATCTGCCGCCGGCCAAGCCCGCGCGGACGGCAAAAAAGGAAAAGACAGAAAGCTAACGCTTGATCTGTCCTTCCACCAGTTTGAGGAATTTGGCCCCGTAAGGCGGGCGCAGCATGGCGATGACGTCGGATGTGGCCTGGTGAAACACCGCCTTGGCGTGGCTAAAGGTCCGAAATCCGTCTATGCCGTGATATGCCCCCATGCCCGACGGTCCGACGCCGCCGAACGGCAGATCTTCCATGCCGACATGCATGAATACGTCGTTGACGGTGACGCCGCCCGACGTCGTCCGCGTCAACACGCGCTGCTCTTCCGCTGAATCCGTGCCGAAATAATAGAGGCCCAGCGGCCGTGGATGATCGTTGACGTAGCCGATCGCCTCGTCCGCCGTGTCATAGGTTTTGACCGGCAGCAGCGGCCCGAAGATCTCGTCCTTCATCACGGTCATGTCGTCCGTCGGATTAAGGATCAGCGTCGGCGGGATCTTGTAGAAGGGCTGCTGGCGGAAATCCTCGCGCGCCGGA
>JAGWVX010000055.1 GCA_018970685.1 Alphaproteobacteria bacterium
AGCGATAATAATCAGGGGGCCGACATAAGGTGCAATTTGTTTCAGCACGGCTTTGTCCTTGTAATAACACGATTTGGAAAAGCCGAGCTTAGCGCAACTGCCGTCAGAAGGAACCGCAGGTCCGATATTCCAAAATCAGGACAGATTCCTGATGGAAGCGGCGCTTGTAAGCTTCGCGGACGGCGACCAGTTTGGTTTGCTCGTCCGGCGCACCCGACAGCACGATGATCAAATGTTTTGACGCCTCGCGCGTGAGAACGCCGTCCGCGCCGTTCCACTGTCCCGATGCGTTCTCCACCGTGAGCCCGCGGGGAAACCGCGGTGTCACCTCTTCGTCCAGAAAACGCCGCCAATCCGCATCGCTGACGCTGGAATCGGCCGCCATCGCACGGCCGAAATACAAGTCCGCAGTCGTCATCGGTTGCAATCCCGCGGGACAGGATGAAGGCGAAAAACTCGCGCAGCCGGCCAGAAGGAACGGCGCCGTCAAGACAAGTATCCTCATGAGTCGCGCTCCCGAATCGATCTTACACGAGGCGCGGCAACATCTTCGCTTCCGAAGGTTTCGCCAATCGCCGGCTTGGTGACCTGAGAACCGCTGCAGTCGTATTCGGTCTACCGTCGGCGCGCCGTGCGTTTTGACCTCAACTATCTTAATTACTTTCGACTTTTCTTCTTAGCCAATCGTTAAACACTGCTGCAAAGTCTCATTCTTCTCACAACCAAACAAGTCTCCAACCGCTATGTAATCTTGGTGAAACAAAGGAGACCTAGCGATGGGACGTGATGGAAGAACTCCGCTCCTTCATATCATCGGACCGGACGGTGGTACGCTGACATTGGCCGATCTGCCGCCGGCCGATACCAAGCGATGGGTGATCCGCAGAAAAGCGGAAATCGTCGCGGCTGTTGAAGGCGGGTTGTTGACGCTGGACGACGCCTGCAAGCGCTATAGCCTCTCGGTTGAGGAATTTCTCGGCTGGGAACGTGCCATCCGCCGTCACGGCCTGTCGGGCCTGCGAGCCACCCGCGCCCAGCAATACCGCTACCACGCGCGCCACTAAATGGAACGGTACGCGGGGCCTATTTGTGCCCCGCGATTGCCTTCGCCGCTTCGACGAATTCGCTCGGCATCATCACCACCGTCATGGTGTTCTGCTCGGCGCCGATCTCGGTCAACATCTGCATGCGGCGCAGTTCGAGGGAGGCGGGCGTCTTCATGATTTCGTCGGCCGCTTCGTGCAGCTTGCGCGCCGCTTCGAATTCGGCTTCGGCCTTGATGATGCGAGCCCGCTTCTCGCGCAGAGCTTCCGCTTCCTGTGCCATGGCACGCTGCATCGAGGCGGGGATTTCGACGTTCTTCATCTCGACAGCCTGAACCTCGACGCCCCAAGCTTCGGTGATCTGGTCGACGCGTTCCTTGATCAGCTGACCGAGTTTTTCGCGCTCCTTCAAAACGTCATCCAACGAATGCTGGCCGATGACGTTGCGTAGCGTCGTAAGCGCAGCCTGTATCACGGCATTGCGTACGTTCTGTACTTCGATGATCGCAAGATCGGGCTTCACGACCCGATACCAGATGACGGCGTTGGCCTGAACCGGGACGTTGTCGCGCGACATGGCCTCTTGCTGTTCCACGCCATCCGTGAAGACGCGCATGTCTACTTTCACAGCGCGCTCGACGCCTATGGGAATGATCCAAAATAAGCCGGGACCGCGGGTGTTCGTGTAACGACCGAAGCGGAAGACGAGCGCGCGCTCGTATTGCTGGGCAACGCGAAAGCCTGTGAGCAGGATAAACGCGACGATAAGAGCGACGATCAGTAAGGCAGGCATGGCCTTATCCCTCCCCTGGTGCCGCATCGATAGGTAAGCATTCGCGACAGCGGTTGAAAGAGACGACGTTTTGTCAACTGGATCGGGCACTTAGTCGCTGGCGGAATAATGCAAGCAACATACTCCGTACGGTTTTACGGCCTTAACTGAGTCTGTGACGTCCGGAACGGCAACCGTTTCGTTGCGGGAGGCGCTTCACGCCGATATCGGCCGCACCGCCGTTCGATCCTGCTCCGGCAACGACGCGATAAGTTGCTCGATCGTCTTTCCGGATACCGGATGACGCCAGCGCGGTGCGACGTCGGCGAGAGGAATCAATACAAACGCGCGCTCCGACGCGCGCGGATGCGGCAGCACGGGCGGCCCGTCCTCAATGCGCCCGTCGACATCGATCAAATCGAGATCGAGCGTGCGCGGAGCATTTTTCGCGCTTCGCGTGCGTCCGTACGCGGTTTCAATTTCCTGCAGCAGTTTCATCAGCGCGTCCGGCGAAAATCTTGTTTTAACGCTGACGACAGCGTTTACAAAAGGTGGATCCGAAGGGTCCGGCCAGGCTGGCGTCGCATAAAACCGCGATTCCGCGACAACTTTCACGCCGCGCCTCGACAGCGTTGCAACCGCCTCTGCAATCGTCTCGGCAGGCAAGCCCACGGATGACGCGAGATTTGCGCCGAGTGCAATCAGGATCATGTCATCATTCCGTCCTTGCACGAATGCGTCGAATGGTTAGAACGGAGCATGGGCCTTTGGGGGAATTTGCCCGAACGGTCATGAATTTTATTGATGGAGATCATTATGCTGTTCTATCCGCAGGAAAAGCTGGCGCTTTTTATCGACGGTGCGAATTTATACGGTGCGGCCAAGGGCCTTCAATTCGACATCGATTACAAGCGGCTCCTTGAACTCTTCGCGCGCAAGGGCGTGCTCGTGCGCGCCTTCTACTATACGGCCGTCGCCGAGGATCAGGAATTCTCGCCGTTGCGCCCGCTGGTCGATTGGCTCGATTACAACGGCTTTTCGGTGGTGACCAAACCACTGAAGGAATTCACGGACGCCCAGGGCCGCCGCCGGGTCAAAGGCAACATGGACATCGAACTGGCCATCGACGTGATGGAAATGGTCGATCAGGTTGACCACATCGTGATCTTCTCCGGCGATGGCGATTTCCGCCGGCTGGTGGAGGCCGCCCAACGCAAGGGACGGCGCGTCAGCGTGGTGTCGACGATCCGTACCCAGCCGCCGATGGTGTCCGACGATCTCCGCCGCCAGGCCGACAACTTCATCGAACTCGAAGAACTGAAGCCGATGATCATGCGCGACGGCGGCGCGCGGACTAACAACGGCGCCAGCGAAGAAGCGGCGCAGTAATTCCGTTGAACCTCGGCGAACCGCCGCGTAATTGTTCGTTCTGCCCTCGCCTTGCCGAATTCCGGGGGGCGAACGCGAAAGCATATCCGGATTATTTCAACGGTCCGGTGCCGGCGTTCGGTTCGAGGGAGGCGCGCCTGCTGATCGTCGGCTTGGCGCCTGGTCTTAAGGGCGCCAATCGCACCGGACGTCCGTTCACCGGCGACTGGGCGGGCGATCTCTTGTTTGCAACGCTGCTGAAGCACGGGCTGGCGAAAGGCGCCTATTGCGAGCGCGCCGATGACGGCCTGACACTTCTGGAGTGCACCATCACCAACGCCGTGCGCTGCGTGCCGCCGGAAAACAAACCGACGCCGGCCGAGATCAAGACTTGCCGAAAATTCCTCACGGCGCAGATTTCGGCGATGCCGCGCCTGCGGGCGATCTTGGCCTTGGGCAAGATCGCCCATGACAGCGTCTGCGACGCGCTGGGCATGAAGAAATCGGGCCATCCGTTCAAGCACGGCGTCGCCTACAAGCTCGAACGTCTGGCTCTGATCTCCAGCTACCATTGCTCGCGCTACAACACGAACACCGGCGTCCTCACCGAAGCGATGTTCGACGACGTCGTGAAGCGGGCGAAGCTTTTGGCGATGCCGCAGATCTAACTGCTACGCCGTGGCGTTCTTCGCGACGTATTGGTCGTAGGCTTCCACCGCCTGTGCGGCATACATCACGGCTGGGCCCGCCCCCATGTAAATCGCCATGCCGACCGTCTCCATCACCTCGTCGCGGGTGGCGCCGTGTTTGCGCGCGGATTCGGCGTGAAAGGAGATGCAAGGATCGCAACGCATCGCCACCGAGATCGCCAACGCGAGCAACTCCTTGGTCTTGGTGTCGAGCGCTTTTGCTTGGCAGGCGCCCTGTGCCATCGCCGAGAACGCCTTCATCGTGTCGGGCGTGCCGACGCGCAACTCCTTCACCAAGACGCTCATTTCGGCCGCGGTCTTGGGCCAATCCTTGTACATGGAAAATCTCCCGTTCTGTTGTTGCGGCCGTGTTGGACGGCCACCGAAAACCGCCGATTCATATCGGGGCCGAGTCACGATCTATATAGGGGCAATATCACGCCTGGCGCCAATCTGTTTCGTCGCAGGGGAAAGCTCAGGAGTACCGTTCTTCTTTCCAGGGATCGCCCTCGTTATGGTAGCCGCGGTTTTCCCAGAAGCCCGGCTGATCGACGGCGGTGAATTCGAGGCAGTTCACCCACTTGGCGCTTTTCCAGAAATACCAATCTGGGATCACCACCCGCACCGGCCCGCCGTGCTCGCGCGGAATGGGCGCACCTTCCCAGGAATGCGCCAGCAGCACATTGGCCTCGGCAAACACCGACAACTTCGCATTGGTCGTGTAGCCATCATAGGCGTGAAAGATTACATGCGCCGCTTCCGCTTTCGGTTTCAGCAGATCGAGCAGCGTCTTCGACGATACGCCCTGCCAACGATTGTCGTAGCGACTCCACTGGGTGACACAGTGGATGTCGCTGACAAAGTCCGCCTGCGGCAGCGCGTGGAACTGCGGCAGCGTCCAAGCTTGCGGATTTTCTACCAGACCGGTGACGCGCAAATGCCACTTCTCCGGCTTCACATCAGGCTGGGCACCGAGATCGAGCACCGGCCAGTTCTTCACCTCCTTCTGTCCCGGTGGCAAACGGTTCACATGTCCGAAATCCGGCCGGCCGGTGAGCAGCCGCCGCTCCTCCGCCCATTTCTCCTTTGTGCGGACAAGCTTGCCCTTGCTCCGGCCAATCAGGTCCGGCTTGTCGTCGTCAGTCATATTGAGAACTTGTCGCAACTCGAAGTGCTGGGCAACTACCCTTTTGCCCGCATCAGCCGGGCCTTATCGCGCTGCCAGTCGCGAGCCTTCTCGGTCTCGCGCTTGTCGTGGGTTTTCTTGCCCTTGGCGATGCCGAGTTCCAGCTTGGCGATGCCCTTGGGCGTGAAATATAGCCTTAGTGGAATCAGGGTCATGCCCTCGCGCTGCACGGCCGCCGATAGCTTGCGGATCTCCGTCTTGCGCACCAACAGCTTGCGCACGCGCCGCGGCTCGTGACCGAAGCGCGCCGCCTTGTTGTACTCGGGAATGTAGGCGTTGATCAGGAATATCTCCCCGTCTTTGGCCTGAGCGTAAGACTCGCCGATCGTCGCCTTGCCGGTGCGCAGCGATTTCACCTCCGAGCCGGTCAACACCATGCCTGCCTCCAACGAAGACTCGATGGCATAGGAGAAGCGGGCCTTGCGGTTGTCAGCGACGATCTTGCGGTCGTCGTCTTTCTTTTTTGCCATGTCAGGCCTTGGCGACTCCGGCCGCTTCCATCGCCGCCCGTACCACGGCGCGCGCCTCGTCGGTGGCGGAAACCAGCGGCATACGCACTTCGTCGGTGCAGAGACCGAGTTGCGAGACGGCGAATTTCACCGGCGCCGGGCTGGGCTCACAGAACATGGCGTCGTGCAGCGGCATCAGGCGTGTCTGCAGCGCCAGTGCCGTGGTGTAGTCGTGCTTCAGACAGGCATTCTGGAAATCGGCGCAAAGCTTCGGCGCCACGTTGGCCGTGACCGAGATGCAACCCTGCCCACCCTGAACCATATACGCCAGCGCGGTACCGTCTTCGCCGGAGAGCTGGATCCAATCCTTGCTGCACGCCGCCCGCTCGCGCAGCGGCCGCGCCAGATTGGCTGTCGCATCCTTCACCCCGATGATGTTGGGGATTTTGGACAGCCGTCCCATCGTCTCGACGGAGACTTCCACGATGGTGCGCCCGGGAACGATGTAGACGATGATCGGGATATCCACCGCCTCTGCGATGGCGGCGTAGTGGCGGTACATCCCTTCCTGTGAGGGCCTGTTGTAATAGCCGGTTACCGACAGCACGGCATCCGCGCCGGTCGCCTTGGCGTGCTTGGTCAGCGCGATGGCCTCCACGGTGGAATTCGAACCCGCGCCGGCGATCACCGGCACGCGGCCGTTCGCCTCATCCACGCAGATTTCCACAACGCGCCTGTGCTCTTCATGGCTCAACGTCGGCGACTCGCCGGTCGTGCCGCACGGTACCAGCCCGTGGCTCCCCTGCGCGATCTGCCAGGCGACAAGCTTTCGGAACGCAGCCTCGTCCACGGCACTGTTTTTCATCGGCGTAATGAGAGCGGGGAAGGAACCTTTGAAGCTATCGCGCGCGAAAGACATGATCGGTACTCGTTGGGTTTCGGCCAAAATACAGTCCACAGCTGCCTAGGCAAGGCATCCGTCCGCAGACCGGGTTTGTATGGCGTACGCGGCGTCGCACCGCTATTGTGCCTTGCCTTCGCATATTGCTGCGATAGCGAACCCGAGCCCCATGATGCCTTATCGCCACCTCTTGCTGCTGGTGACCACCACGATGTTGGCGGTAATTGCGGCTCAGGCGCAAACCCCGCCCCTGCCCGAGGGCCTGACGCAGCAGGGCGGCGTCATCATGATGCAGCCTATCGCGGATTCCGATCGGCCGTCCGACGCCGAGCCGGCCGGTCCTATCGAACATCGGGAAGGAACGAGCCACGTTCTCAGTCCTGCAGACCACGAGCTCTACACCAAAGCATTTGACGCCGCCGACCGCGGTGATTGGCAGATGGCGCGCCGGCTGGCGAGCCAGGGCCATGACGCGATGGCCAGCCGTCTCGTCCAATGGCGCTATCTGCTGGACCGGAACAGCGGCGTATCTTTTGCCGAGATCGACACCTTTCTGAAGGCCAATCCCGACTGGCCTCTACGGAGCACCCTGCAGGTCCGCGCCGAACAAGCGGTCGATCCGGCTACCAGCCCGGCGGCGGTCATCGCCTGGTTTGGCGGGCGCAATCCGATTAGTGGTCTCGGTAAAATCCGGCTCGGCGATGCGATGATCGCCGCTGGGCGGCTGACGCAAGGCCGCGCACTGGTGCGGCAAGGTTGGGTGGAGGGCAGTTTCCAGCGTGACCAGGAGCTCGCCATTGTCCAGAAGGACGGCGCTTACTTCACGCCCGAAACGGATCGCGACCGGCTGGACAGCCTGCTCTGGCGCGGCGACATCGACGGTGCACAACGGCAGATGGCCCGCGTCGACGACACGACGCAGAGGCTGGCCAAAGCGCGCATCGCCTTGAGCATGAACCCGCAGAAGGCTTCGAAGATCGTCTCGGAACTCTCCGCCGATCTGGCGTCGAACCCCGTCCTGCTGTTCGATCGAGCCCGCGCTGCGCGGATCATGGGCGACGACGACGAGGCTGAAGCGCTGTTGATGCGAGCACCGCTCAAGACGTTGACGAAGCTTCACCCCAGCCGGGTTTGGCCGGAGATCAATGCGGACGCGCGTCAGGCGCTGCAGGACGGCAAGAGCCGTCTTGCCTATGACTTGGTGTCAGACACCGATTTGACCTCCGATCTTCCCTTCGCTGAATCTCAATTCATGTCGGGTTGGATCGCGTTACGTTTCCTGAAAGAGCCTCATACGGCGCTAATCCACTTCAAGAAACTGGAGGACGGCGTTTCGCGCCCTATTAGCCTCGCCCGTGCCCATTACTGGCAAGGTCGCGCCTATGAACAACTCGGCGACGATGCCGATGCTTGGCAGCAGTACCGCGCGGCCGCGACGGATCCAGAAACCTTCTACGGCCAGATCGCGCTTGCCCGCATCGAGGCACAGCCCGTGCTGCACATCCGCAGCACGGCGGCCGATGATCCGCCGCGTTCTGTCTTTGAGAGAGATGACCTGGTCCGCGCCATGCGCGTGCTAGCCGATCTAGGGTCGCAGAATTTCTTGCGCTACTTCGCGGAACGCTATCAGACGCTTCATCCCGGCGCGGGCGCGGTAAGGCAGCTTGCCCAGACGGTGACCGACATGGGCTTTCGCGACGTGGCGCTGCGGATCGCGAAGATGGCCGGTTACGACGGCATCGTCCTGCCCAGCTATGCCTATCCGGTGATCGATATTCCGCGCTATCGCGGGCCGGGCAACGCGCCGGAGACAGCCCTGGTGCTAGGCCTCATCCGCCAGGAAACCGAATTCGACGCGGAGTCCATCAGCAGCGCCGGTGCCCGCGGCTTGATGCAGGTCATGCCCTCCGCCGCCCGGCGGAACTCCCGGCTGGCCGGATTGCCCTACCGCCCGAACAAGCTGATCAGCGACATCGACTACAACATGCAGCTTGGCATGACCGAGTTCTCTGGCTACCTCGACGATTGGGGAAATTCGCTGATCCTGGCGGCGGCGGCTTACAATGCCGGCCCGACCAACGCGAGAAAGTGGCTTGCTGCTTTCGGCGATCCGCGTAGTCCGAATGTCGACCCCATCGACTGGATCGAGCAGATCCCGTTCAGCGAGACCCGGAACTACGTCCAGCGCGTGATCGAAAATACGGAGGTTTATCGCAGCCGGCTCGCCGGCCATGACCAGCCGCTGCGCATCTTGGCCGATCTCTATGGGACAAACCCGCCGCCCAAGCCGCTGGTCTATACGCCGCCGCCGCCCGCGCCGCAGGGCTCGGTGCCGGTGCCCGCGCCGAGACCGGCCGAAACCGCGCCAAAGACAAATTAGGTCAGTGGAAGATCGACAGCCATTCGCGGGCCAGGCGTTGCGCCTCGGCGATCTGCGCCGGCACCATTTCGCGGGAGATTTGCGCCCGCCAGGTCTTGGCCTCTTCGCTGCCTCTCAGCGCCGCGAGGTTGAACCATTTGTGCGCGGCGACGAAATCGACGCCCACGCCCTGACCCGTGGAATAAGCCAAACCCAAATTGTACAGCGCGTCCGCACGCCCCTGTTTCGCGGCGTTCTCGTACTGTGTCAGCGCGTCGACATCTATGCACGCCATCGCCCAACTCTCCTGAGCAAGCCCCAATGCGTACCCGGAGGACCCGAGCACGGGCGTGATGGTGTCGCGGGAAAACTAAGACGCGGTTAACAGACTTAACGTTGATATTCAGTTTTCATTAATGGATGGGCGCATCCGAAACCTATAAATCAGCATACGGATTATATCTCGTCACCAATGCCGGTCCGCGAATTTCGGCGGATCCGCCCGGAGCCTCGCGGCGATGGAATTCGGGCTGTGGTCGGGGCGCAACGGGCAAGGCGAAGAGGTACGTGCCGGACGGCCGCGTCCATTTGCCCTTGTCCGGTTGGCGGGCTCACGAAAACCGGCGCCCCAGAAACGGGCTGGCCGCGGCTGCCCGAGCGACGCCTAAGCGCCAAGCTGGGAAACCGCGGCCTTTGCCTTCGTCATCGGTAACTCCTAATCGCCTAAGCGGGAGCGACCGTGAACTCCGCGAACGCCGAAGCGGCGCGGTCAGAATCTGAAAGCCTATTTCTTCGCTTTCTTCTTCTTCGCTACCTTCTTCTTCTTCGCAACTTTCTTCGTCTTCTTCTTTGCAACTTTTGGCATGAGTAGGACTCCTCTTACGTTCGTCCGGGTCGGGCGACTCATGCCGCCCCCCAAAACGCGAATAATATGAGTGGGTTGCCCGAAAGAATGCAATACTACCCTATTCGCGCCGCAAACCGCGTTTCGCGCTTGTGTCATAAAACATCGGATTTTACTGCATTATTTGCGCTTCGTCAGTTTACTGACGATTTTGGCGGAAAACCGGGCTTTTCGGCTCCGTTTCCTTGCAAATGCGCGAATCACCCCTCTTCGGGCAATCCGAGTCGCTGTTTCAGAATCGCATTTACGGATGCCGGATTGGCTTTCCCACCGGTCGCTTTCATCACCTGACCGACGAACCAGCCGACCATCTGAGGCTTCGCTTGCGCGGCCGCGACCTTGTCCGGATTTGCGGCGATGACCGCATCAACCGCCTTCTCGATGGCACCGGAGTCCGTCACCTGCTTGAGACCGCGGCTCTCGACGATGGCACGCGGGTCACCGCCTTCTGCCCAAACGATGTCCAAAACGTCTTTCGCGATCTTCCCGGAGATGACGTTGGTGGAAACCATCTGCACGATCGCGCTGTTGGCCGTTGCCGACACCGGTCCGTCGCCGATCGCGAGCCCCGCCTTGTTGAGACGGCCAAAATATTCGTTGTTCAACCAGTTAGCAGACGCCTTGGCGTCCGCACCGGCGGCCAACATCGCCTCAAAATAGTCTGCGCTCTCCTTTTCAGCGACGAGAACGGTGGCGTCGTAGGCCGACAGCCCCATCTGGATGAAGCGCGCGCGCTTTTCGTCCGGCAGTTCCGGCAACGACGCCGCAATCTCGTCCACCCAAGCCTGTTCCAACACCAGCGGAAGCAGATCGGGGTCCGGGAAGTACCGGTAATCATGCGCTTCTTCCTTGGAACGCATGGAGCGCGTCTCGCCCGCGCGGGAGTCGAACAGGCGGGTCTCCTGCTTGATCGTGCCGCCGGATTCGAGGATGTCCACCTGCCGGCGCGCCTCGTATTCGATCGCCTGACCGATGAACCGCACCGAATTGACGTTCTTGATCTCGCAGCGGGTGCCCAGCGGAGCACCGGGCTTCCGCACCGACACGTTGACGTCGGCGCGCATCGAGCCTTCGTCCATATTGCCGTCGCAGGTCCCGAGATAGCGCACGATGGCGCGCAATTTCTTGAGGAAGGCGCCCGCTTCGTCGGCAGAACGCATGTCGGGGCGGCTGACGATCTCCATCAACGCCACGCCGGAACGGTTCAGGTCGACAAAGGAATGATCGGGATGCTGGTCGTGCAGGCTTTTGCCCGCATCCTGCTCCATGTGCAGCCGCTCGATACCGACGCGCGCTGTCTCGCCGTTCGGCAGATCGATCAGCACCTCGCCTTCGCCGACGATCGGGTTCTTGTACTGCGAGATCTGATAACCCTGCGGCAGATCGGGATAAAAATAGTTCTTCCGATCGAAGACGCTGAAAAGATTGATCTTCGCCTTCAGACCCAGGCCGGTGCGCACCGCCTGCTCGACGCATTTCTTATTGATCACCGGCAGCATGCCAGGCATCGCCGCATCGACGAAGCTGACCTGCGAGTT
>JAGWVX010000056.1 GCA_018970685.1 Alphaproteobacteria bacterium
ATGCTTCGCCCCCATTTTGAGAAGTTCAGGAACGAATCGCCGGATAGTTTGCGCGAAGCGCTCGATGCGGCGACCATCGGCAACACCAACGTGAAAATCCTGGTGCGCCTTGCCGGCGCCGGCCAGGGCAATTTTTCCTACATCGCCTCCTCGCCGCCCGTATCGGCGGATTACCTCAAACAGGAACGGCACAAGCTGATTCAATCCGGCGTCTTCGAGCGCTTGGCTCCGGCGTGCAATGGAACGACCGACCTCGCGGGCGAATTCGTCAATCCCGCCGGCAAGCAGGAAGTCCTCACCTCCATGACGCCGCTCCACGTCGGCGGCGATTGCTGGATCGTCATCACCTCGCAGAACGCGGCCGACCTGACAGCGGCGCCGATCAACCTGCCCTTCTGGCAGACGCCGGCGATGCGGACCACGGCGGGAATCTACATCCTGAGCACGGCGCTGATCATCTGGCTTTTTATCCACCTGTGGCGGAACCTTTCGCGCTTTCGCGGCGCCGCGCGCCGCATCCGCATTCGCGGCACCGGCGCAATCTCGTTTCGCGAACTCAACACGATCCCGGAACTGACCCGCGTGGCGGAAGACTTCGATTCCCTGGTCGAAGCGCTGGTCTCTTCCCAGAACTTCATCAAGCAGACCGCCGAGGAGAACACGCACGCCCTCAAGGCGCCGCTTGCCGTCATCGCGCAGTCGATCGAGCCGTTGAGACGCGTCGTCGCTGCGTCGGACGTCACCGCGCAGCGCAGCCTGCAGTTGATCGAACGTTCGATCGCGCGCCTGGACTCGCTGGTGTCGTCGACGCGGGACACCGAACAGGCCGCCGCCGATGTGGTCTACCCCGAGCGGGGACCGATCGACCTGTCGCGGTTCATGGTTCAAATGCTCGCGGACTACGACGTCACGCTCGTAGCGCAGGGAAAGCGCCTGTCCACGCGCATCGCCGGTCACATCACGGCTTATGCCAACGAAGACCTGATGGAGCCGGTGATCGAGAATCTTCTGGAAAATGCCGCGAGCTTCACCCCCAAGGGAGGCACAGTCGAGGTCACGCTCGACCGCGAGGGCGAATTCGCCCGCGCTCGCATCGCGGACCGCGGCCCCGGCGTCGAGCCCAGCCGGCTCGCGCACATTTTCGACCGCTACGTTTCCTTTCGGCCGCCGCCCGACAAGGGCGCGGACGGCGTGACTAATGCGGAGAACCACCAGGGCCTCGGATTGTGGATCGTGAAACGCAACGTCGAGGGTCTCGGCGGCACGGTCGCGGGCCGCAATCGCGAGCATGGCGGATTTGAAGTGACGGTCCGGCTGAGAACCAAGGCTTAGAACAAATTGCGTAGCGCGGGACATTCTTGCCCCATACTTGTCACACCAGTCTAGCCGGCTCTGTGGCATCGTGTTGAGGCACCCGGGCTCGTGGATGGTTGCAAAGAGCACGAGTGCATTGCTTGGGTTTGTACCCCAGTCCAAGGAGCCGGAGCCCGACAAAATCGGGCCTCCGGCTCCGCGTTGTCGGTGTCGTCAGTTGATACCGGCGAGATCGGCTTCGAGGCGCGCCTTGGCGCGATCGGGAAACACGGCCCAGACCTCGCCCGCTTTTTCCCGCGGACGGTAGAAGACCGCGTCGGCCGCAACGTGCGCCTTTGCGTCATCGCTCTCGGCGCAAAACCGCCGGAACGTGCGCTCGACTTCATCCTCGAGCTTCTGTGGAATATCGCGCGCCGCTCTTTCGCGTTCGTTGCGGATGGCGCGCATCACCGACCAGCGCCGAAGGCCGCCGGGATGGGCCGCGAGGACCTTGATGAGTTCGATCAGGACGGACTGATCGGGCGGCGGCTTGCGTGCGCCGGACCCGCGCGTCTGCTCGCACAGCCCAGGGCGTTCGTCATGGGTCATTGGGATTCCTCGCAGCGACGGCGGCCGTCGCTCGGCAAGCGCGCTCCGCTCGCGATGACCGGGCAGACACGGCGGAGAACATTGCTCTCCGCCGCACCTGTCTGATCTTTACACCGCCTTCAGATTGACGGCCTTCGAGCCCTTGGCGTCCGGCTGAATGTCGAACGACACGCGCTGGCCTTCCGACAACGTGCGCATGCCTGCAGCTTCAACGGCCGTCGCATGGACGAACACGTCCTTGCCGCCGCCTTCCGGCGAGATAAAGCCAAAGCCCTTGGCGGTATTGAAAAACTTCACTGTTCCGATAGGCATGAATGCTCCTAGTGCATCAAGTTACGCCCAGGCACACGCTTGGGCACCACGAACGGAGACAATCAGGCTGGAAGTTCGGCTGTCTCGGCCAGGCGCGCGCAATGCGAGTCGGGAGTACAACAGTGCGCTTCGTCTGACGGAATACCGTCCTCGCCCGCATATACGCGTTATGCACGCAAATAGCAAACCATGCCGGGCGGAACGCAGCCTTTGCCTGTATTTCTTGCTCCACCCTATCCCTCATGCCGCGCGGCGTGCGCCGCTGCGACCCCGGCCGCGCTTTCCTCGAAAGGGCGTCTTGCGCGCGTAATCGCGCTCCGGCTTGGCGTGATCCGCGCCCGCTTCACCTTGCATGACGGTGAGAGGCAATCTGGTCAACCTCTCGATGTCTCGCAAATAGCCGTCTTCGGCCGGATCGCAAAACGCGATCGCAATACCCGCCGAACCCGCACGGGCGGTACGGCCAATGCGGTGCACATAGCTTTCCGGCTCGTTCGGCAACTCGTAATTCACGACATGCGTGACGTTGTCGACATCGATACCGCGCGCCGCAATGTCGGTCGCCACGAGAACTTGCGCGTCTCCTGAGCGGAATCGCTCCAACGCCCGCTGACGGGCACTCTGCGATTTGTTGCCGTGAATCGCATCGGCGGCAAAGCCACTTTTGCCGAGATGTTCAGCCACGCGATTTGCGACATGCTTGGTGCGTGTGAAGACAAGAACCCGCTCGAAGGTGGTATCCTTGAGAAGCGATGACAGCAACGCGCGTTTCTCTGCGGCAGGAACGAAATAGACGCGCTGCTCGATATTCTCGGCGGTGCGCTTCGGCGGAGAGACGTCGATGCGCGCCGGCTGGTGGAGGATCGCTTGCGCAAGGTGCTCGACGTCACCCGGCATGGTCGCCGAGAACAGCATCGAGTGCCGCTTCTTCGGTAAGGCAGCGACGATCTTACGGATGTCGCGGATGAAGCCCATGTCGAACATCCTGTCGGCTTCGTCGAGCACAAGCTCGGTCACGGTATCGAGCCGCACATACCCCTGATTCACGAGGTCGAGAAGCCGCCCAGGCGTTGCGACGAGAATATCGACGCCGCCGGACACTGCCTTGATCTGCGGCTGCTGGCCCACCCCGCCGACGACGACAGTGGTTCGCAGATGGAGATGGCGTCCATAGGTTCTGAGACTGTCGTGAATCTGGATTGCCAGTTCCCGTGTCGGCGCCAGGATAAGCCCCCGTACCGACCGCGACCGCCGTTGTTCGTGGCCAGTAGAGAGCCGCTGTAGTAGTGGCAGCGAAAAGGCGGCTGTCTTGCCCGTTCCAGTCTGCGCTAAACCGAGAAGATCCTGCCCTGCCAGAAGGATCGGGATAGCTTGGACCTGGATGGGAGTCGGTTGCGCATAACCCTCGGCTTCAAGAGAACGCCGAAGGGGCTCGGCAACGCCGAGCTCGGTGAAAGACGGATTCGTCACTTAAATATCCTCAATTACGCCAAGAAATCGGGCGACCGTTTCGGACGCGCGGGTATAGCGTGTTGCCGTTTCCCGTGCACGTGAGGAAAAAACGGATTGTTTCGATAACGCTCGTGATGACAGGCACAGGGTGCACGTCGTGCAAATCACGAGGACGGCAGCGTGTACCCGTGTTCTTAATATAATGTCAAGGGCGCCCACGCACAGCGACGGCGCCACGGCTGCCGGACAGCCATGGCGCCCAGTACGACACAGAGGGGCCGTTATTCAGTCGTTGCGGTGACGGCGGCAGCGCTCGTCGTAACCTCGGCGTCCGCCGTGTCGCCGCCAATAAGGCGTACCCAGATCCAGATCGCAGGGATTTGTAACGCCTCCGATCACTGCACCGCTGACAGCGCCGATGGCGGCGCCGGTTGCGGGATTGCCCGTTGCGGCTCCGATGATGCTGCCGCCCGCCGCGCCAAGCATAGCGCCGGAAAGCATCCGGTCTCCCGGTGTGGTGCCGCAACCGGCCAATAGCAGGACAGAGGCAACGACAATCGCTCTCGTCGCAAACCTCGGTCGCATACTTCGAACAGACAGAACCGTCGTCATCATATTCATCTCCATCATCCCGAACCGCCGCACGGCGCGTTTGAACAGCGCGCGCCAGTGCGAGAGGAGTGTCGAGGAGGGGTTAGTGAAGCGCGGCGGAATTACGCCTACCGAGGGGGCTGGGGGAGAGATGGACGTTCTTCCCTGCCGCGCTTCACTAATACGAAAATTCATTTGCCGCACTCGCGCCCATGACGCGAACATTTGCTCTAGTGTGCAGCTCCACCGGCTTCCGGCAGCTTCTTGATCTCCGATGCTGTCAGGTTGGCGGTATAGCCGCCGGCCGAACGCGCTTCGAGCTTGGCGACAGGTATCACGACGCTTTTGCCGCCCATGCCGAGGAACCTCTCCATGCTCACAACCGCGGCCTGCTGCCCCTGCGCGTCCGTCGTCATCGAAGAAACCGTTCCGAGTTTATGGCCTTTCTCGCTGTAGATCATCTGGCCCGTAAGGTCGGCCTGCGTCGACTGGCTCGGCGTCGCCTGGTTTGGCGCTGGTTGTTCACCGGGCGCGCCACCGGGGGCCATCTGAGACTGGTCTGGTTGGGCGGCAGCGGGCGGCGTCGGCGATGTCGCCGGTGATGACGAAGACTGGGCATAGGCCGCGCTGCAGCAACCCGCGCCCAGAGCTGCCACGGCAAATGCGATTAAGAGCTTTTTCATCTCGTTCTCCATTTTGAGCCCAATCTTTGGGCAAGCCCGCCAGCCGGTGCGCCTATGCGCCATGGGAGGCTAGCCGGATTGCCCTTGAGAGGTTGTGATCTTTGTGGGACAAAAACATGTAATTGCGCGGCATCATTAGAAACGCGTGTGAGTTGGCAAAAAATTTGCGTGGGTGCCGAACATATCTACCGACTGGAGTTCAGATGAACAAAGTTGTTGCTGGAATTTTACTTGGCGCGCTTCTTGGCATGACGTTTCAAGCTGCGTGGGCGAGCGATGGTTACAGTTTTCTTGAATTGAATGGCCATTACGTAAAGTGGGGAACCCCGGCGTTTGGCCGGCGTGCGACGCTGACCTATGCGATCGCAGGTGCGTCAACAAAGGCGTCGGGGATCAGGAATTGCCGGAAAATTACCGCTATCGGTGGATTGCTTTCGCGCTCTGACCTGACGCGAGCCGTGTTCGATACCCAACTCAAGGCCGCGTTCGCAATGTGGGAAAATGCAGCGGACATCCGCTTTGTGCCTGCGAAGCGAGCGGCGAGCGCTGACATTCTCATTAGCGCCGAGGCTGTGCCGAACGGCGTGGCCTACACCGACGTGACGCCGTTACCGGCCGCGGCGGGGGTCATCGACCGCTTGAAAAAAGCCATCGTTTGCTTGAATCCGCAGTTGCATTGGATCGCTACGGTTCCCAAGTCGCCGCCGGATGAAGCAGACCTAAATACTTACAAATTGAAATATGTTTTAGCTCATGAAATCGGGCACGCTCTCGGTTTGAATCATCCCGGCCCCACAGGCGAACTCATGTCGTTTGAATACAATAGAAATATCGACGGCCTTCAGCCCGGTGACGTTGCCGGCATCATCGCGCTTTATGGTCCCCAGAAAAACCATTCTGCCATACCGGTTGTTGCCCTTAACGTGAAGGCTGCGCCATAGTGCGTACGCAACATTTTGTTGCATCGTCTTTCGCACATAATTTTAAAAGGCCGCTAGGTATCGTTTAAGTGCCGTGTTATGCATTGCCGACATAGAGGTGCAAGGCAGCCCGAGCATGCAGCCGTCCCATGGACGACTCATGATCAACTCCGGCAGGTAAGGAAACGGCCAGCGACGTCACTGGGATGTGCGCATGCCAACGCGAGTTGACGACTGCGAGCTTGAATTTTGGATTCCGGCCGACCTCACCCGGCCCTCACATCCTACAACCCATCGTTTGCCGCAGAATTGGCGCATTGCTGCGCTCGGTTTTCTTTTTGTGACAACCTTGAGCGGATGCGCGGCCATCAACCAAGCAAAGACGTGGCTTTCTCCCACAACCAAACCGCAAACCGTTGCCGAGAAGCCGGCTACGACGGTGCCTGCTGCGCCGTCTGAACCGAGGGCCAAACGGCCGTGGCATGAAGCACATCAACCGGCGAGATCAGACTCGCCGGAAAAGATCGCAAAGATCGACCCGAACAGCCTCATCGGCCTTGAACCGTCCGCCATCGAGAGGCTTCTCGGTACACCGACACGCATCGGTAAGAGCGAAATGTCCCTCGTGTGGACTTATACGGCAGCCGAATGTTCGCTTCAGATATTCTTCTATCCCGATCTCAAAACATCTTCGTTTCACGCCCTTAAATATGGCGGAACCGACGGAACGGGGGGGCAGATCGACACATCGCAGCCTTGCATCCAACACATATTGACGGTGAAGAACAATGAGTCAGGCTAACCTTCATCTGTCGGCGCGCGGTCACGTTCTGGTCGTCGATGACGACGAGCTGTTCCGCGAGTCCGTCAGCACAAACCTGCTCGACGCCGGATACTCGACGGATGCGTTCCCAGACGGCGCTTCGGCTGTCAGCCATCTTTTGACGGGCCCCAACGCGGACCTCGTCCTGCTCGACTGGAAGATGCCGGGGATGACCGGCATCGAAGTTCTCAACCGCTTGCGGACCGAAAAGGTGGATATCCCGATCATCTTTCTCACCGTCCTCAGTGACCAGATCTATGAAGAAGCAGGCCTGCTCGGAGGTGCAGTGGACTTTGTCGAGAAGTCGCGCAGCTTCTCCATTCTGCTTCGCCGCATCGAATTGATCCTCAGCGGCCACAAAGGGCGGGAACAACCGCAGCCCGAACGCAAAGACGTCGTCGTGCACGATGATCTGACCTTGCGTCACGATTCCTGCCGGGCCATCTGGAAGCAGCAGAACGTTCAGCTGACTCTAACGGAGTTCAACATCGTCGCCTACCTCATCGAGAATTCCGGCCGCGACGTCAGTTACCGGGAAATTTACGATATCGTTCACGGCGAAGGCTTTATGGCGGGCGACGGCGAAATCGGCTACCGGACTAATGTACGCGCCTTCATCAAGCGGATTCGGCAGAAATTCCGCGATGTGGACACCGGCTTTACCTACATAAGAAACTATCCTGGTTTCGGCTACCGGTGGCGTGATGGCAGCGAGCAATAGGCGCGCTCAATTTTTTTCAAGGCTCGTTCATTCCTTTCTGCTGAAGCTGGTTCTTCTGGCGCTCATTCTTCTCACTGTCCCGGGCATTCTTTATTGGCAGTTTCAGAAGGCCGAGCGAGAACAACAACGCTTGCTGCAAAATTCCGTCAGCCAAACCGGCCGCGTGATCGCGGCGATGCTTCGGCCGCATTTCAAACAGTTCAAGGACGAATCGCCCCAGGAGCTACAAGAAGCCCTTGCCGCTGCAGCCGTGGGTAACACGCATGTCAAGGTTCTGGTCCGGTTGGCGCACGCCGCACCTGACGATTTCATCTATGTGGCATCCAATCCGTCCGTATCCGCCAGTTATCTCAAAAAAGAGCGCGACGACCTTATTCAATCCGGCATATTCGCCAACCTCGCGCCGACATGCGACGGAACGACCGATCTATCCCTTCGGTTCCTCAATCCGGCCGGGGAGCAGGAAGTATTGACGTCCATGACGCCAATCCACGTCGGTGCAGACTGTTGGATCGTCGTGACGTCTCAGAATGCCGCGGACATAGCACCGGTACCGGTCAATCTGCCGTTTTGGCGTGAACCGACTTTGCGCTTAGCGACGGCAGTCTACGTTCTGAGTACCGCATTGATTATCTGGCTGCTGGTCCATATGTGGCTAAATCTATCGCGATTTCGCGTCGCCGCACGCCGCATCCGCATGCGCGGGACCGGCGACACATCCTTTCGCGAGCTTAACACTATTCCAGAGTTGACGCGCGTCGCCGAAGACTTCGATTCTCTCGTCGGCGCCCTTACCGCGTCCCAGAATTTCATCAAACAGGCGGCGGAAGAGAATACACATGCTCTCAAGGCGCCGCTCGCAGTTATCGCGCAGTCCATTGAGCCCCTGAAGCGAGCGACATCTCCTTCCGATGCGGTCGCCCAAAGAAGCCTGCAATTAATTGAACGCTCCGTGTCGAAGCTCGACGCCCTTGCTTCTTCCACCCGAGACCTCGAGCAGGCTGTCGCGGATGTCCTCTATCCGGAGCGGCGCCGGATAGACCTTTCGGCTTTCCTGGTGCAGATGCTGTCCGACTACGAGGTCACGCTGGTTGCGCAAGGCAAACGCCTGTCCGCGCGTATAGCCGAAGGGATTACCGCCTACGCCAATGAAGATTTGCTGGAGCCGGTCATCGAGAATCTTCTGGAAAACGCTGCGGGTTTCACTCCGAAAGACAGCGTGATCGAGGTATCGCTCGGCCGGGACAAGGACTCCGCGTGCATCAAGATCGCCGACCATGGGCCTGGCGTGCCCCCTGGCGAGTTGTCGCGCATCTTCGAGCGCTACGTTTCGTATCGTCCGCAACCGCAACTTGCGGCCGACGGAATAGCTGCGGCGGAATGCCATCAGGGTTTGGGGTTGTGGATCGTGAAGAGAAACGTCGAAGGCCTCGCCGGCACCGTGACGGCTCACAATCGTGAATCTGGCGGCCTCGAAGTAGTCGTTCGTCTGAGAATGAAAGCTTAGAGGCCGCGTATTGGGGCAATTCTTGCCTCAACCTTGTCACACCTGCGGCCGCGCGGCTGTGGCATCGTTTCCGTGCGTTCGAGTTTGCAATTGGCTGCGATGAACTCGGACGCCATGCTTGGGTTTGCACCCTAGCCGAAGGGAGCCGGAGTGGACCTTGTCCGGCTTCGGCTCCCGTTAGCCAGTGCCGATCAGTGATGTGATCGAAGCCCATGGCGAAACCGTATTTCGACGGGCACCAACTTGCTGCCAGCCGTGAACGACGCCTTTAATTTCGCGTCGGACCCCAGGAAATAATTGGTCGGAGCGGCGAGATTTGAACTCGCGACCCCCAGTCCCCCAGACTGGTGCGCTAACCAGGCTGCGCCACGCTCCGACACTTCAGGCGGCAAGGCCGCCGGGGGTACTCGCCAAGGTTTTGGCCAAAGGCGGCGGACTATAGAGGGCGTCCCGCTCATGAGCAACCGAGCCCGGCCGACACTTCTTGCGGAAAATCGCGCGGACCTAGGCCCGGCGATAGGCGGCGGCGCGCAGGCGGTTCTTTAACCGCAGCAGTTCGGCGAGCAGAATCTCCAACCTCACCCGCTCTTCTTCTTCCAGCGTTTGGGGCACGCGGCCGAGGTGAACGACGTCCACCGAAATGTCCTCCGGCACCGCGTCCGAAAGCTCTGGCTCCGACATGTCCGGCTCCGCGACGGTATTTCCTCGCCCGACTTCCGCCACATAGCGCAGACCGCGCTCGCGCAGCAGTTTTTGCACGCCCTTGATCGTATAACCTTCGGAATAAAGCAGAGCGCGGATGCCGCGCAGCAGGTCGACATCTTCCGGCCGGTAGTAGCGCCGCCCGCCCGCCCGCTTGATCGGGCGTACCTGCGCGAAGCGGCTCTCCCAGAAGCGCAAAACATGCTGCGGCACATCCAGATCGGATGCCACTTCGCTGATCGTGCGGAAGGCTTCAGGCGACTTGTTTCGGACGGCAAGCTGCGCGGTTGCCACAAGCATAATGGACTAGTCCACTTCGGCTTCAACGGGCGGCGTCTGCCCGTTGATCACGGCCTTCAGTACGTGGCTGGGTCGAAACACTAGCACACGGCGCGGCGCAATCGGCACTTCGTCGCCTGTCTTGGGATTGCGGCCCATGCGCTGCGATTTCTGGCGTACCGCAAAGGTGCCGAAGGAAGAGAGCTTCACGGTCTCGCCGCGGACGAGCGCCGAGCACAGCTCCTCCAAAATATCTTCGACCATTTGCGCGGATTCGTTGCGTGACAGACCGACCGCTTGGAACACGGATTCGGTCAGGTCGGCGCGGGTCAGCGTGGAACTGGTCATGACCGTCAAGCGACTCCCTATGAATAGGTCGAGCCTATGCTTAAGGGTGATTTGCCGTCAACATCAAAGGGATAGGCAGGTCTGCTGAGAACGGTTCACCAGCGTAGCAGGGCCGCACCCCAGGTGAAGCCGCCCCCCATTGCCTCCAGAAGGACCAGGTCGCCGCGCTTTATCCGGCCGTCCGCGACCGCGGTCGCCAGGGCCAGGGGCACCGAGGCCGCCGAGGTGTTGCCGTGCCAGGCCACCGTGGAGATCACCTTTTCGGAGAGAATCCCCAGCTTTTTGGCGGTTCCATCCAGGATTCGCTGGTTGGCTTGGTGCGGCACGAACCAGTCTATATCGGCAACATTCAGCCCTGCCGCCGACAGTGACGCTTCGATCGCGGCCGAGATATTGGTGACGGCATGGCGGAACACTTCCTTACCCTGCATGCGCAGATGGCCCGTCGTTTGGGTCGAGGACGGGCCGCCATCCACATAGAGATAATCGTGCAATCGGCCGTCCGAGAACAGATTGGTGTTGAGAACGCCCTTGTCGGCGTTGCCGCCCGTACCCTCGCCCGCTTTTAGCACTACCGCGCCTGCACCGTCGCCGAATAGCACGCAGGTGGTTCGGTCGTTCCAGTCGAGCAGCCGCGACATACTCTCTGCGCCGATCAGCAGCACGGTCTTGGCTTGGCCCGCCCGGATAAAATTATCGGCGACGGCAAGCCCATAGATGAATCCCGAACATACGGCCTGAACGTCGAACGCCGCGCCGTGCGTCATGCCGAGTCGCGCCTGGATGTTGGTCGCAACCGACGGAAACGTCTCGTCGGGCGTCGTAGTGGCGCAAACGATCAGGTCGAGGTCGCGGGCCGCAATTCCCGCGTCCGCCATCGCGGCATGTGCTGCTTCGAGCGCCAGATCTGAGGTTTTTTCGCCCGGAGCGACGATGTGGCGTTCCTGGATTCC
>JAGWVX010000057.1 GCA_018970685.1 Alphaproteobacteria bacterium
TTCGGCAACCGCATCCCGCAGCTGCAGTTCGAAGTGATCCGCGCGATCTCGTCGGATCGCCCCGGCGCGTTGGAGAACCGGCTTTCCGGCGTGGCATTGATCCCCGGTGCGGGCGAGTTCGTCTATGCGTCCGAAATCGTCACCCAAGACGACGGCATGGGCGCGACCGCGCCCGAGAACGCGCACGCCGCGTCCGGCGAAACCGATCTCGTCACCTCGCTCGACGAGCTGCAGAGCCTGGCGCCCAACATCGGTGCGGTGTCGCTGGTGGTCGGCTGGTTCGGGAATGATCTGCGCGCGGGCGAAATCGCGATCAAGCCGGGCGTCGAGACCGCGTATAAGAACACCTATCCCGAAACCTGGAGCGTCGCCGGCCTCGCGCGCGCCGACGCGCATGTGGTGAGCCGGATCGACGGCCGTCCCGCTTACGGCGGCACGCCGTCCGACGACAGCGTCGCCGCCGCCATCGCCAATCTGAAAGCGCGCGGTCTGCGCGTGCTGTTCAATCCCTTTCTCTTCCTCGATGTGCCGACGGACAACGCGCTGCCCGATCCTTATTCCGACGACGCGGCGGCGAGCGGCCAGCCTGCTTATCCCTGGCGCGGGCGCATCGCCGTCAGCCCCGCGGCGGGCTTCGCCGGCAGCGCCGATCAAACCGCTGCGGCTGCGGCGCAGATCGACGCCTTCTTCAACGCCGAATGGGGCTATCGCCGCATGATCCTGCATTACGCCAATCTTTGCGCGGCGGCGGGCGGCGTCGAGGCTTTCCTGATCGGTTCGGAATTGCGCGGACTGACGCGCTCCCGCAGCGATGCCGCCGCCTATCCCGCCGTCGCGGCGCTGAAGGCGCTGGCGGCCGAGGTGCGCGCGATCCTTCCGCAGACGAAGATCGGCTATGCCGCCGACTGGTCGGAATACAACAATCATCAAACCGGCGGCGGCGCCCTGCGCTTCAACCTCGATCCGCTGTGGTCCGACGCCAACATCGATTTCATCGGCATCGACAATTACCTGCCGCTGACCGATTGGCGCGACGGCGCCGCGCATCTCGATGCAGCGGCGTCTCCCTCGATCTACGACCCGGCCTATCTCGCCGCCAACATCCGCGGTGGCGAGGGTTACGATTGGTATTACGCGGATCAACCCGCCCGCGACGCGCAGGCCCGCACGCCGATCACCGACGGCCTCGGCAAGCCCTGGGTGTGGCGCGCCAAGGATCTGTGGGCTTGGTGGTCGAACCTCCACTATGACCGCCCCGACGGCACGGAAAGCGCCGCGCCCACATCCTGGGTGCCGCAATCGAAACCGATCTGGTTCACCGAACTCGGCTGTCCGGCGGTGGAGAAGGGCGCCAACCAACCGAACGTCTTCTATGACCCGAAATCGAGCGAGAGTTCTCTGCCACATTACTCGAACGGCGCGCGCGACGATCTCATCCAGCGCCGCTTTCTCGAAACCCATCTGAATTTCTGGAGCGATGCGGCGAACAATCCCGTCTCGGCCGTCTATCACGGCCCGATGCTCGACACCGCCAACACCTACATATGGTGCTGGGACGCGCGGCCTTATCCTTTCTTCCCGTCGCGCACGGATGTCTGGGGCGACGCCGCCAATTGGCGCACCGGCCATTGGTTGAACGGGCGTCTTGGCGCCGCACAGCTCTCCGATGTCATCGGCGTGCTCTGCGCCGATGTTGGGTTCACGGCCTATGATGCTTCCACCCTCAACGGCCAGGTCACGGGCTTCGCCGTCACCGACACGATGAGCGTGCGCGACGCCTTGGCGCCGCTCGCCGCGGCCTATTTCTTCGACGGCGTCGAAAGCGAAGGCCGGATCAAATTCGTGCCGCGCGGCGCCGCCGTCGCGTCCGCGTACACGGAATCCGATTTAGTGCTGCCGGACGGCGAACCGTCCTTCGGTTTCACGCTGACGCGCGCCCAGGAAACCGATCTGCCGCTGGCCTCGCGCATTTCCTATATCGATGCCGAAGCGGATTATCGCGTCGCCGTCGCGGAATCGCGCCGCCTGGTCGCCGCCTGCGACCGCGTCGCCTCTTCGTCGCTGCCGCTGGTACTGGATCAAGGCGAGGCGCTCGGCATCGGCGCGCGCCTGTTGCAGGATGCCTGGGTGATGCGCGAGCAGGCGCGCTTCGCCTTGCCGCCGTCGCAGCTGGCCCTCGATCCCACCGACGAGATTGCGCTGGAGATCGGTGGCCGCGGTCGTCGCCTGCGCCTTACGGGCATCGACGATGCCGGCGCACGCCAGATCGAGGCGGCGGCCACCGATCCCTCGATCTACGAAACCGTGCTCGGCCCATCGCGCGCCGTCTCCGCTCTGCAGAGCTTGTCCCAGCCCGGCCGCGCGCTGGCGGTTTTCCTCGATGTGCCGCTGCTGCGCGACGATCAGAATCCCGATGCGCCGCTGGTTGCCGCATATGCCGATCCCTGGCCGGGTGCGGTGGAAGTCCTGAAAAGTCCGACGGACTCCAACTTCGTGCTCGACACCGAAGTCACGCGTGCTGCGTCCCTTGGCCTGACGACGCAGGATTTTTATTCCGGCCCGCTCTGGCGCTGGGATCGTGTCAATGCGCTGCGCGTCAAGCTGATCTCGGGCACACTGTCGTCCGCCGACGATATCTCGGTCTTCGCCGGTTCCAATGCACTCGCCGTCCAAAATCCCGATGGCGATTGGGAGATCGTGCAGTTCGCCAATGCCGAGTTGATCGCTTCCAATGAATGGCGATTGACGAAACTGTTGCGCGGTCAGGCCGGCAGCGAATCCGCCATGCGCGGTCCCGTCGCTGCCGGTGCCCGCGTCGTGGTGCTCGACAAATCGCTGGCCCAGCTCTCGCTCGACCAAGCGCAGTCGCGCCTGCCGTTTCATTATCTCTGGGGGCCGCGCGGCAAGCCGATCTCCGATCCGTCCTATCAAGGCGCCGTGCTGCAGTTCGGCGCGTTCGCCCGCCGCCCGCTGTCGCCCGTCCATCTTCGCGCCGCCAAGCAAAGCAACGGCGACATCGCCCTTTCCTGGATCCGCCGCACGCGCATCGGCGGCGATTCCTGGGAGCAAACCGACGTCCCGCTCGGCGAGGACACCGAATCCTACGAGGTCGACATTCTCTCCGGCACAACCGTCATACGCACGCTGACCGCGACGACGTCCTCCGCCACCTACACCGCCGCGATGCAGACCGCCGATTTCGGCGCGCCGCTCGCGAACAACCTGCGCATCGACGTCTTCCAGCTCTCGTCCGTTTTCGGCCGCGGCGCCGCCGCCGGCGCCACGCTTACTCTGTGAGGTCCCATGAACACGCCCAATCTTCAGCTTCCTTATCTCGCCGCCGCCCAGGCGCAGAAGCATGTCACCGTCAACGAGGCGCTCGGTCTGCTCGACACCGTCGTACAGCTTGCGGTCGAAAGCCGCGCGCTGACCGATCCGCCCGCATCGCCCGCCGACGGCGCTTGTTATATCCCGGCCTCGGGTGCCGCTGGCGCTTGGGCGGCGTGGGATTTCAACCTTGCGGTTTGGCGCGACGGCGCTTGGTCGAAGCTGGTTCCGAAAGACGGCTGGAAAGCCTGGATCAAGGACGAACGCCTCGGCGCCGTCTATCAGGACGGTATCTGGCGCGACGGCATCGCGCTGACGGGGCATGGCGGGCGTATTACCTTGCGTGCCAAGGAAGAGGAGCTGACGCTCGCGGGCGCTTATGTCGAAACCGCCGATGCCGCCTTCGTCCCCGACCGCGCCATCGTGCTTGCCGTCGCCGCCCGCACCACGCAGCAGGTCGCCGGCGCGGCGTCTTACGATGTCGGCATCTCCGGCGAGCCAAGCAAGTTCGGCGGTTCGCTCGGCGTCGCGGCCGGTTCGACCAATATCGGCGTCATCGGCCCCACTGCGTTTTACGCCGACACCAAAGTCCGGATAACCGCCAACGGCGGCGACTTCGCAGCCGGCAAGGTGCGCCTGATCGCGTATTTCCTCGAAATGACGGCGCCGGCGTCATGAGCGCGCTCTGGAATGCCGCGCGCTGGCCGCATTTCATGCCGCGCGAAATCGCCTGCCGCTGCTGCGGCGAGATCGCCGTATGGCCCGAAGCGCTCGATGCGCTGGAAGCTTTGCGTGTGGCGGTCGCCGCCCCACTCGTCATTACCTCCGGCCATCGCTGCGCCCTGCACAACGCGCGCGTCGGCGGTGCACCGCTGTCGCTGCACAAGCGCCTCGCTTTCGACGTTGCGCTCAAGGGTCACGATCCGGCGCGCCTTGCCATGGCGGCGCGCGCCGCCGGCTTTAGCGGTTTCGGCTTCGGGCAAACTTTTCTGCATCTCGATACGCGGGCGCGTCCCGGTCACTGGTTCTACGGACAAAGGAGCGAACAGCTATGGACATCGGCACTCTCTTCGGCGCGGGCGCCTCGGCGCTTGGCGGCGGACTCTTCGGGCTTCTCGGCAATATCGGCACCAAAATCGTAGGCCTGTTCGAAGCCAAACAGGCTTTCGCGCAGAAGAAGGAAGAATGGAGCCACGAGGAGCGCCTGCTCGACATGCAGATGAAGGCGCGCGCCGCCGAGACCGAACAGGAACTTGCGGTCACCGCGTCTTCCGGCTCGTGGAGCGGACTCGCCGAGAGCCTCAAGGCCGAAACCGGAATCGGCGCGACCTATCCCTGGGTGAACGCCGTGCGCGCGCTAGTGCGTCCGGCGCTGACGCTCGGCCTCGCGGGCTTTCTCTGCGCCGCCTTCTTCGCCATGGCGCCGGGCGACATCGACCGCGCTTACGTCGCGGACTCGCTGGTCTTCGCCGCCGTCACCGCCGTGGTCTGGTGGTTCGGCGACCGCGCTCCGTCCAAGCGGATACGAGGCTAACCCTTATGCTCCACGACCTTCGCACCGTAGGCGTGCACCGTGGTTTGTCCGGCCTTGGTCTCGAAACCCATCGGCACCTCGTAGGAATTGCCGCATCCCCGCACGACCCATGTTTCCCACCAGGTATAGCTCTGCGCGCCGGTTGCCGGTTTGGGCTGCGGGTCGTCCGGCAAACCATATCCGCCGAAGTTCGCTATCGACGCGTCGAACTGCGTGCAGTCTTTCGCGGAATCGACCGCGGCGCGATAAGCGGCCGGAAGCGCGGCTTGTTGCATTTCAAGCCCGGCGTCGGTGGCGCCCGACAAGCCGTATTCGTATTGGATGTTGCCCGGGCTTTTGACCGTGAAGTACACGTTGAGCGGAATTTGCCGGTGGCAGGCGCGGACCATGAGTTGCGTCTTCCATTGACCCGAGGTCGGCCCGCTGCCTTCGAACGTCATCGGTTCGGTGACGATGTATTGCATCGTCGAGACGTTGAAATCGCTCTGGCAGCCGCCCAGCCGCGACCGAGGCAGATTCTGAATTGCTTCGCCCAGCAGACGAATGGCGTCCCGGCTGCGGATGAAATTCTGGAATACCGGACCGTTGACATCGGTCGTCTGTGCGCCGGCGGAAAGCGGAAGAAATCCCGCCGCGCCGACGAGCAAAATTCCAAGCCAGCGATCTGTCGTCATGAGCGCCGTCCTGCTTTAAAAGCCGGCTGAAACACTGACACATTCCCGCCCATTGCGGTAGGGCGCTTGGTATTAGGTTATATCGAACAGACGGTTAGAGTGTTGTGTTGTAATTCAGGTCTGTAGGCGTATATTTTACCACAAGCGGTTGGGAGATCTGCCGTAGCAGGTTGCTGAAGCTTCGTGCTTCGCCCGGCCGCCTTTTTCTTTGTCGTCTTTCATGCACCTCCTTTACCTAGACGATTCAGGCTCTGTAAAAAATCCGGCCGACAGACACATCATTCTGGCGGGCGTGAGCGTTTTTGAACGCGTGCCGCATTGGTTGTCTCGCGCGCTCGATAAAGTCGCCAGAGAAGTCTGGCCAGACAGTGCTTCCGGCTTGGAATTCCGCGGAGTCGATATCCTTTCCGGTAGGAAACAATGGCGAAAGGTGAAGCCGGACAAGCGCGTGGCCGCATATCGCGCTGCCCTTGAGATTCTCGCGCATTCAAATCAGGTACGCTTGTTCGGCGCCGCCATCCATAAGGCTTCGGTCTCGCCGTATGATCCGATGGAGTTCGCGTTCGAGCAAATCTCCAACCGATTTGATCGCATGCTGGGTCGCCTTCATCGCGCAGGTGATACGCAGTGTGGATTGGTCGTGCTCGACAAGTCTTCGTACGAGACTTCACTGCAGGCTTTGGCCGTCAATTTTCGCACGGACGGTCACCGATGGGGTCAAACGCACAACCTTTCCGAAGTGCCGCTGTTTGTGGATTCGAAAGCGACGAGAATGATTCAGTACGCGGATTTGATCGCGCATGCCGTCCGGCGCTATTACGAAAAGGGTGATGCAACATTCCTGGATATTATCCAGACGAAATTCGATGCAAGCGGCGGTGTTTTGCATAGTCTGGTTCATTACACACCGGGTGGGGCGCGCTGCAACTGTGTGTCTTGTAGGCAGCGCGCTGGGCATTGACAATCTGCGTTTGTGGCATGGACCGCCGGTCCGGCAATGTTGAAAGTCCCCGTGCTCACCGCCGTCAACGGAGCAAGCCCATGCACGTCGCCGAAGCCATCGCCTCGCGCAAATCGATCCGCGCCTTCAAGCCCGATCCGGTGCCGCGCGTCGTCGTCGAGGATATCCTGACGCGTGCGGCGCGGGCGCCGTCGGGCGGCAATCTCCAGCCCTGGCGGGTTTACGCCCTGCTCGGCGCGGCGCGCGACGAGCTGGTCCGCCGCGTGACCGAGGCGCGTCGGCAGCATCCGATGGGCGAGTCGCCGGAATATCTCGTCTATCCGCCGAACCTCGCCGAGCCCTGGCGCACGCGCCGCTTCCGCATCGGCGAGGCGATGTACGAGGCGCTCGGCATCCCGCGCGGCGACATGTCGGCGCGTCTCGCCCATATCACGCGTAATTGGCAATTCTTCGATGCGCCGGTGGGGCTCATGTTCACCATCGACCGCTGCATGCAGCAAGGCCAATGGGCCGATCTCGGCATGTTCCTGCAGAACGTCATGCTGCTGGCGCGGGCGCACGGGCTGCACACCTGCGCCATCGAGGCCTGGGCCATGTGGCACCGGCAGGTCCGCGAATATCTCTCCATCCCCGACAGCGAGATGCTGTTCTGCGGCATGGCGCTGGGCCATGCCGACGAGGCCGCGCCGGTGAATGCGCTGGTGTCGGAACGCGCGCCGCTCGAGGAATTCGCCGTCATCCGCGAAAGCCTATAAACGCCGAAAGCCCGCACCGGGATGCCGGCGCGGGCTTTCGCTTGATCGTCGCGGGGTCCTACAGGGAGGGGCGTACTGCGGACCGCGCGACTCAAGTTCGCTTAGAAGCGGAGCACGCCGATGAAACCTCCGGTGTAGGGGTTGACCTCGACATACACGACACGGCCGAAGCGGTCGTAGCTGCGCACCACGTAGCGTCCGTTGAACCAGTACGGGTTACCGACCCAACGGTCGTAATGATGGGCTCTCAGGTTCCGATAAACGACGTCGCGATCGACATAGCCGCGATAGCCTTCCCGCCAATAGCGGTCGTGACGGACATCGCGGCGCTCGTCACGGCGGTCCATGCGGTGGTCGGCGCGGTCTTCGTGCCGGACCATCTGGTCGTGATGATCGTAGGGATCGGCCAGCGCCATGCCGGCGCCGGTGCTGGTCAGAATGGCCGTCGCAGCGGCTGTCAGAAGAAGCGTCCTGATGTTCATCGTAATCTCCAATCGGGCTTCTTGCCCTGGCTGCGGGTGGCGGTTAATCGACGCTTCGCCACTCCAATGTGTGCGACCTTAAAACAGTCAGCCTGAACGCCTTCTGGACGGGACGTTCATGGCCGGTTCATGTGTCCGGAGGTACGAAAAGTCATGCGCGCGCATGTTGTGTCCGGTCTTTTGTTGCTGATGGCGCTCGCTTTCCCGGCGCATGCCGCGGACAGGCGCGGCGGCGACGCACCCTCGCTCGATCGCGTTCTGCCCGAAATCCGCCGCCACACGCCCGGAACCTTCTACGATGCCGAAGGGCCGCTCTCGGGCCCCGGCGGTCGCGAGGTCTACCGCATCAAATGGATGACGCCGGACGGCCGGATCATCTGGTTCGACGCCGATGCCCGCACCGGCCGTATCCTGACCCCGTTTCAGGGCGGCCAGACGGGCGGCGGCCGGCGCGGCGGCAACCAGTTCGACGGCGATTCCGATCACTTCGGCAATTGGCCGATACCGGGCTATGATCGTGGGGATCAAGACGACAGCGGCGGTTGGGGCCGCGACCGGGACGGCGGCACTTGGCGGCGCGACGGCGGCGGCTGGAGCCGTGGCGGCCGCGGCGCTCGCAAGGACGGCGGCCATAACTGAGAGTCGGGAAACGCGATGCGCATCCTTCTGGTGGAAGACGATCAAGACCTCCAGCGCCTCTTGAAAAAGGCGCTCGGCGACGCGGGCTATGTGGTGGACAGCGCCAGCGACGGCGAGGAGGGTCATTTCCTCGGCGATACCGAACCCTATGACGCGGTAATCCTCGATCTCGGCCTGCCGAAGATGGACGGCGTGCGCGTGCTGCAGCAATGGCGCAAGGCGGGCAAGAGCATGCCGGTGCTGATCCTCACCGCGCGCGACCGCTGGAGCGACAAAGTGGCGGGCTTCGACGCCGGCGCCGACGATTATCTCGCCAAGCCGTTCTATACCGAGGAACTGCTCGCCCGCGTGCGCGCGCTGCTGCGCCGCGCCGCCGGTTTCGCCACCTCCGAAATCGAGGTGGGGCCGCTGCATATCGACACCCGCGCTTCGCGCGTCACGCTCGACGGCAATCCGGTGAAGCTGACCAGCCTGGAGTACCGCCTGCTCGCCTATCTGGCGCATCACAAGGGGCGGGTGGTGTCGCGCACCGAACTGGTGGAACATCTCTACGATCAGGATTTCGACCGCGATTCGAATACCATCGAAGTCTTCGTCGGCCGGCTGCGCAAAAAGCTGGAGGCCGATCTCATCCAAACGGTGCGTGGCCTTGGCTATTGCCTCGACGATCCGACAGCTCCTCGAAAAAACAGCGCATAGATTCGATTCGCTTGCCGCACGCCTGATCCTGGCGGCCGCGGTGTGGACGGCGATCGGGCTGGCGGCCGGCGGCTTCGTGCTGTCGAGCGCGTTTACGGCCGCCGAGCACGACAATTTCGACACCGGATTGCAGGTCGATCTCGACGGCATGATCGCCGCCGCCGAGCCCGATCCCAACGGCGCCGTCACGCTGCAGGAGCGTTTCCTCAACCGCCGCTTTGCCCGCGTCTATTCCGGTCTTTACTGGCAGATCGTGCCGGCCAAGAAAGGCGCGCCGATACAGATTTCCCATTCGCTGTTCGACACCACCATCCATCTCCAGCAGCCAAGCAAGAGCCAGGGGCTGACCTGGGGCTATGCCGCGGGACCGGACAAACAGCATCTGCGCGTGCTGGGGCGCCCGGTGTCGTTTCCCATCTCGGCCACCGCGCGGCCAGACGACAGCGCGGCCTATACCTTCATGGTCGCCGGCGACCTCTCCGTCGTCGATCACGAGATTTCGCAATTCAACGGCACGCTGATCTGGTCGTTTGTCGTGCTGGGCTCGGGGCTGCTGCTGGCGATCCTCATTCAGGTGCGCGTCGGGCTGATGCCGTTGCGGCGGCTGCAAGAAGCGCTGGCGCGTATCCGCAACGGTGCGGCGCGGCGGCTGGAAGGAAGATACCCCGCCGAGATTGCGCCGCTCGCCACCGAACTGAACAGTTTGATCGAACATTCCGCCGAAGTGGTGGGCCGCGCCCGCACGCATGTTTCCAATCTGGCGCATTATCTGAAGACGCCGCTGACGGTTCTCGCCAGCGAAGCCGAAGCGAGCCCCAGCCCGCTCGGCGATGCGGTGAAGCGCCAGGTCGACGTCATGCGCCGGCAGGTCGACCATTATCTGGTGCGCGCCCGCGCCGCCGGCGCTCTCGATGTGCTGGGCAACAGTACGCCGGTGTCGCCCGTGCTGGAGGATTTGGCACGGGTGCTTCAGCGCATCCATGAACGGCGCGGAATCGTCGTCGAAATCGATTGTCCGCTCTCGCTGGCTTTCCGCGGGGATCGTCAGGACCTGGAAGAGATTGTCGGCAATCTGATGGATAACGCCTGCAAATGGGCGCACACCACCGTCGCGGTGACGGCGCGCAAACGACCGGACGGGCTGCTCGAGATCGACGTGGAGGACGATGGTCCGGGGCTGGCGCCGGAAGACCGCCCGAGGGTGCTTGAGCGTGGCGAAAGGCTGGACGAGACCGTGCCGGGCTCGGGGCTGGGCCTGTCCATCGTGCGGGACATCGCCAAACTTTACGGCGGCAGGCTGGAACTGGGCGAGGCCAGTTTGGGGGGTTTGCGCGCCATTCTTTCTCTGCCGGCAATCGGTTGATCCAATTGTGTAATTCTCGGCAATGCCTCGTTAAGAATAAATCGCTAATGTTTCTGATGAACATCGCAGCCGCGAGCACCTGAAGCTTTGACCCTGACACCGGAAAAAGCCGACCTTCTACGCGCGTTCCTCGGCAGTTTGCCCGGGCATGTCGCCGCGCGTTTGGCCAAAGCCGTCGAGGTCGACCGGCTGACCGAACGTCCCGGACTGCCGCACGACATGATTCTCGAAAGTCTGCGTCCCGTGCTCCGGCGCTCGATGATGGGAGAGCGCACGCCGACGCCGCTGCGTCTGTTCTGCATGCCGTTCGAAGATCTTCTGATCAGCGGCGTGCAGCACGAAAAACAGAAAGGCCGCATTTCGCGCGGCAGCGTTGCGCTGGTGTGGAACTGGCTCGCCCAGAAGCTCATGCCGGACGAGTTGCGCACCTATCGCGAAGACGTCAAATCGCTCGTGCTGGCGTACAAGCTGGAAGAGGCGCTGGAGTGTGCCGGCAAATTCTGGCCGGTTGCCGGACAAGCGCTACGCAACGCCATTGCCAAGGACCACAAGGCTGCGCGTTTGGCGCTCAACGGCGAACTTGGCGTCGGCGATGCCGAGGACATCTCGCTGCTGTTGTGCGCCGGCCCGGCCATGATCGGGATCCGGCAGATGCTGCCCAAGCCGGCGCCTGCGC
>JAGWVX010000058.1 GCA_018970685.1 Alphaproteobacteria bacterium
GCGAGAAGGATGGCGGCGGATTCGGCGATGATCTCCCCGCCAGGAAGCTTCAGCGCCGGCATCTTTCCCGACGGGTTGACCGCCAGGAATTCGGGCGATTTCTGCTCGTTCTTTTCGAGCGAGACGGTGTGGAATTCGTACTCCGCGTCGGTTTCCGCCAAGGCCGCTTCTGCCGAGAATGCGCCCGACCTCAGATCGCCATAAATCGTATAGCTCATAGAACGAGCATAGCAAAAAGGCCGCGGAGTTTAACCCCGCGGCCTCTGCATGGCTCCGATGCGTGTGCGTTAACGCGAATAGAATTCGACGACGAGGCTTGGCTGCATCTGCACCGCATACGGCACATCGCCAAGTTGCGGCGTGCGCAGATACTTCGCGGTCATCTTGTTATGATCGACCTCGAGATAGTCCGGCGTGTCGCGTTCCGCACTCTTCGAAGCCTCGATGACGAGCGCCATATCTTTCGCCTTAGGCGAGAGTTCGAGCGTGTCGCCTTCTTTCACGAGATAGGAAGGAATGGTCACGCGGCGGCCGTTGACGCGCACATGGCCGTGGCTCACCAGCTGGCGGGCGGCAAACGGCGTGGGCACGAATTTGGCGCGATAGACGATGGTGTCGAGCCGGCTTTCCAGAAGGCCGATCATATTCTCGCCGGTATCGCCGGGGCGGCGCGAAGCGTCCTGATAGTATTTGCGGAATTGCCGCTCGGTGATGTTGCCGTAATAGCCCTTGAGCTTCTGCTTGGCCTGGAGCTGCGTGCCGTAGTCCGACAGTTTCTTGGCGCGGCGCTGGCCGTGCTGACCGGGACCGTAGGAGCGCTTGTTGACCGGGCTTTTGCCGCGGCCCCAAATGCTTTCGCCCATGCGGCGGTCGATCTTGAATTTTGCGGAAGCGCGCTTGCTCATTCGTCGTCCTGGTTTGCGGTAGAAACGGAACCGGGTTACCCCGGAAAGGCGCGCAATATAGCGGCGGGTCTTGCCCTGTCAATGGCAAACAACATATTGGAATATATGATATTTTCCTTGGAGACTCGACTACAAGTTGCACTTTCCCCCACATCTTTGCGTCATGCGGCGGCTTGCGGGACGGCGGGTTTTGCAGCAACTCACCGGCCGAGCTTGGCCCCGTGGCGGAATTGGTAGACGCAACGGACTTAAAATCCGTAGTTCCGAAAGGAACGTGCCCGTTCGAGTCGGGCCGGGGCCACCAGGCTTCGCCGGCGAAGCGCGCGACGCCCGGCACGTCAGTCTTCGCTGCCGTGCGGCTTCGGTTCGGCAAGCCGTCTTCGCCGCGCATCTGCAACCGTCGCGCCGCCAGCTCCGCTTTGGCGATCGCCATCGACAGCTTCAGCCGCCGCAGCGCCGCACGGACCTCCGCCTTGAAGCCGTTCATCTCGGCCGTCCGGCCGCCATGCGTGACGGCGTTGCGGTTGCGCATCCGCGCCCCGGCGCCTTTGCGATTTTTGCCCCAGTTCGGGGTTTTGCAATCGCCTCCGTCGCTTGCGCGATATTCGGCAAGATAATTGTTTGCAAAAAAATCGCGGAGGGTCCCTCTTTCTCCCGCGCGCTCGACCAAATCCTCATTCTTCGAGACGCCTGCCCGCACTGCCGCTTCGGCGGGCGCCTCAGGATGAGGAGAGCGGCAGCTAGGACGCGCTGCGCCTATCCGCCGACGCCTGATGTGACGCAGCCGCGCCTGCGCAATGATGCGGGGCGTCTGCGAGGGAGAAAGCGCATAGCTCTTCATGCGCACATTATACGGCCGAGTCGGCGAGGCGCGGATAAGTCGAGAGGGCGCCGGCGAAGCGCGTGATCGCGTTGAAGAATTCCGCAGCCGGAAAAGAGGATAAGTCCTCAGGCGTATGGGTGCGGCGGTTCGCGGTGCAGCGAGGCGGCGATCAAACGCGCCAACAGACCGAGCAGACTCTTATAGTTGGCGCGGTGATAAGCCGAGCCCAACGGCAAGGTGGCGGACAGCCGCCGGTGCGCTTCGCCCAACGCGTGATAGGGCAGGCCCGGCAGAAGATGATGCAGCGCATGGTAGCGCAAGCCGACCGGCGCCCATAAGGCCGGAAGGAGCGCGGGCGGCGGCACGTTGACACTGTCGAGATATTGGGCGGTGACGCCGATCGCCCCGCCGTCGTTCTGCCAGAGATGGGCGACCAGCGTGCGAATCTGGTTGAGGACGGCGACGCCGGAGACCACGGCCAGAAAGACGGCGAACGCCGCCAGCGGGATCAACCCCGTTGCCGCCGCCGCCAACAAGGCGACGGCCCAGGCGCTTGCGGCCGTCTCCCAGATCAGCCAGTCGCGGCGGACCGCGCCTTCGGGCGGCTTGCGGCGGAACGCCGGATCGATCGCCAGCGCCGAGAAGCACTCCTCGACGGGCCGGCGCAGAGGCGAAACGATCAGCGACAGCGGCGCCAGAACCGCATAACGGATCAGAAGCGCGATCGGCGCCAATGCGGACGCGATCAGGAACAGCGCCAGCGTCCAGGGCGGCATGCGGGCGAGCGGCAGATATTCCGGATCCTCAGCCGTGCCGTAGCGGGTGCGGGCGTGATGCAGATTGTGCACGCCTTCGTACATGAACGAGGGGATCAGAAGCGGAATGCCGACGGCGAGATTCCACGCCGTGCGGAAACCGGGGACCGCCGACGGCTTGAGATGGGCCAGTTCGTGAATGAAGCTCATCGCCCGATAGAGCGACAGAACCGAGACCGTTCCCGCCGCAAGTTTCGTCCAGACCGGCGCGGCAAGCATCGCCACGGCCAGCGCCGCGTAGCCAAGAACCGCCGAGGCGGCGGCGTCGGTCCAGTAGATCGCCGGGCGCGGCCGGTTCAACTCGCGCGTCAGCTCCCCCGCCGCGCGGATCAGATCGCCGTCCTCGGCGGAAGCCGCAAACGCCACCTGGCCGGCCGGAGCGTGGACAGACAAAGCTCTATCTTTCTCTTCTGCAGGCATTCGGCCGCGAACCCGACCGGCGCCGCCGTCTTTCGGCGGCAGCGCCGGCGGATCGTAGCCTGCGAACGGGTCCGTTTGGCAAGTCGCTCTACACCGCATCTTCGGGGTAATGGATAATCATCCGATAACAATCCAGGCTGCGGCTGAGAAATTCATAGGTCGCGCCCCACAGATACAAACGGAAGCGGCGGTAGTTGAAGGCGCCGAATTTCTCGACCACGAAATCCTTGTTGGCGTCCAGATTCTTCGCCCATTGCACGAAGGTGCGGAAATAGCTGACGCGGTCGTTGAAGATTTCCTCCACCTGCAACGGCGTTCTCGCCAGCTTGTCGAGAAAATCGTGCAGCACCAGGAAGGAATGGTTGCCCGGATAGATATACTTCACCATGTAGGACGACAGCTCGAATTTCCTCGTGCAGGCGCTGCCGTCCAGGAAGATGCGCCCGCCGGGTTTCAGCAGCGACATGAATTTCCGCAGCACGCGCAGATAATCCGGCAGGTGCTCGATCACCCCCATGATGACGACGGCGTCGTATTTGCGGTCGGTCTTGTATTCCAGCAGATCGGATTCGATCAGCTCCCAGTCGCGGCCGAGTTCCTTGGCGCGTTTGCGGAGATAATCGATGGAGACCTTGGAGATCGAGATGCCGGTGCATTTGACGCCGCGCGCCGACGCATACTCGAACCAGGCGCCCCAGCCCGGACCGATTTCGAGGATGCGGTCGCCGGGCTTCAGCTTCAGCTTCTCGAAGGCGTAATCGAACTTGCGCAAGGTGGCGACGTCGAGCGTCTCGTCGGGACTCTCATAGACGCCCTGGGTGTAGCAGGGCGTTTTCGGATCCAGGAAACTGAGAAAGAATTCCGCCGGGATGTCGTAGTGCGAGGTGATCGCCGCCCGGTTGGTGCGCACCTGGCCGAAAAGCAAGGGTTGGATATAGCGCCAAAGCTCGGTGACGATGTGGAAATCCTTCATCGAGCCGCGCAGTTCGAAGGGCTTCACCATGTCGCCGTCGATATCGATGTCGCCTGCGAGATAGGCATTGCCGATGCGCCCCTCGTCGAGGCTGGCGATGGCGCGCAGGCCGTTGCGGTTGTTGACGCCGATGCGGAAGGCCGCCGCGCCCTGGCCGAAGCGCTGGCTGGTTCCGTTCGGCATCACGACCTCGAACGGCACCGCGACATCGGCATATTGCGCCGCGAAACGGCCAAGCAGCGACCGCTTTGCCGAGCTCTCCGAAACGACGCCGGCTGCACGATCTGCGGATACGTCGACGGTATCGGTCATGACACTCCTCCAGCTATCTCGCTTTGCATTGCTCCGGCAGGCCGCCTGCGGCGTACGGCGGAAGGGTTTGGCTGGTCATCATGGCGACACCGTCATTTTCGCCGTCCCAAAAAATGCCGGGATCGTCACGTAACGGCAGGCTCGGTCTGCGCGAGCAAATCGCCGGAGCACGACGGAAATACAGCGACGAAGAAACGATATGCGGCCGAACCATGCATGTCCCCCGGCGCGCCTTCAGGTAGCAAAAGACAACACGAAATCCGGAACCATTGCAATTCATTATCTCGAAAGCGGCGCGGCGGTTTTGCGAACGCTTTGACTGCAAAAGATTTTCGAAACCGTTCGGCGCCCGCTGCATGCCTGCCGGCCGGCGAAAACAACGGCCGCCTCGCTTTGGGCAAAAGATTTGTTATGGTCCGGCGGGGACCGAAACCAGCAGTCAAGCGAGCATCATGCGCGTGCGTTCTTACCTGCTGCTTGCGGCGTGTCTTTTTTTTGCCTCGCCCGCGGCGGCGCGCGCGCAAGGCAATCCTTGGACGGCGACGCTCTATTACGGCCCGTCGACGACGAAATTTTTCGTCGCCGCTGTGGAATCCCTGAAGCTGCAGCCGACGGGCACGATGATCGGCCTCGCGGCGGACCGTCGGCTTGCCTATCTCGGATGGGACATCTCGCTGGCCGGAGAAGGACAAATCACGCAGTATTTTTTCGGACACACGGACACGACGGTCGCCTTGGGGCTCGGGTTCCAGGCGGACGATCTCTTCGGCTACAAGCGCACGAGCTTGAATATTTATGACGGCCCGTCCTACGCCACCGATCCGCCTTACACTTCGATCGGATACAAAGGGCGCATCTGGCCGTCCCAGCGGAAGAAGTGGCAAAATTTCATCGGCGTGGAATTCGCCGTCGGAATTCCCTGGGACAGGCATTGGGACGCGGTGTTCCGCCTCTATCATCGCTCGGGCCTGTTCGGCGTTTACAACGAAAGCGACGACGACGGCTTGGCGTTCGGCGCGGGCGTGAGGTGCCACTTCTAAAGCCGCCGCCGCGAAAACCTGCGGATGCGATGCGTCTCCATGCCGCGAGGATGCGGCGCCGGGCGGACGTAAATCGGCCTTGCCGTCGCCTTATATAGAGAGCGGCCGCAAGGAAGCCGCGCTATGCCGCTCGTCCGCACCGCCTTCGCCGATCACATCGGCACCATCGCGCTGGACCATTACGACAAGCGCAACGCGCTGAGCCGCGCGCTCATCGCCGACGTGCTCGCCGCCTTCGGTGCGTTTCGAAAGAAAACCGCGCGCGCCGTGGTGCTGCGGTCGGCGGCGAACGAAAAAGTATGGTCGTCCGGCCACGACGTGCACGAACTGCCCAAGGCGAACGTGGACCCGCTGCCCTATGGCGATCCGCTCGAGCAGCTGATGCGCGCGGTCAAGACCTTCCCCGCGCCGGTGATCGCCATGGTGCACGGCTCGGTGTGGGGCGGCGCTTGCGAGCTGATCATGGCATGCGACATCGTCATCGCCGACGAAACCGCCAGCTTCGCGATCACCCCGGCGCGGCTGGGCCTGCCTTACAACGCGGCGGGGTTTCTGAATTTCATCAGCCGATTGCCGCTGGCCGTGGTCAAGGAGATGTTCTTCACCGCCGATCCGATCGGCGCCGAACGGGCCGAGCGCGTCGGGATCGTCAACATGACGGTGCCGGCGGACGCGCTGGAAGCGCGCACCTATGCGATGGCGAGGACCGTCGCGCAGCGCTCGCCCGCGGCGATCGGGGCCTATAAGGAAGCGATCCGGGTGCTGAGCGAAGCCGTCGCGGTCAATCCCGACACCTACGAATATCTTCACGGCTTGCGCCGCGCCGTTTATTTCGGCCCGGACTATCAGGAAGGCATTCAGGCCTTTCTCGAAAAGCGGCCGCCGCAATTCCGCAGGGTGCGAGAACCGCGGGACCCGTTGGGACAAAAAAGAGACGGCGCCCGGTTTCCGCGCATTCCTTAGCGGACGCGCCACAAAGCGGCTGCAAGTGCCGCAATATCGCCCAGCTTCGGTCCATCGGAGACCCCAAAACGCACCCTACGCTTCGCGGACGAAACCGATCCATGCAGGAGACTGCGATGAGCGATCTACGAGGATTCGAAACAAACAACGCCGAGACGTCGAGCACCGGCAGCAAGATCGCGGCCGCGGCCATCATTGCCGTCGCGATCGGAGCCTTCGCTTTTTACGGTTCCGCGACGGAGCTGTGGCGTTCGCAGCCGCAGCCGCAGCATGTCGCCGCCAACGCGGTCCATCCCTTGCCGCCGCAGACGACCGCACCGCCGGCGGAACCGCCGCCGCCGGTCGCGACGACGCCGCAGAACGATGCGGCTGCGGACCCCGCGCCCGCAAACGACCCTGCGCCCGCGAAGCCGACCAAGGTTGCGCAGAAGCATGCGCACAAACGGAGCATGACGGACTCCGCCAATACGTCCCCGGCCGTGGCCCCCGCCGATCCGGCGCCGCCGGAAAACGCCGCGCCGGACACGCCGCGGCAGACGCAGACGGCGCCCGATCCGGCAACGCCCGCACAAAACACGCCGGACACCACACCGCCGCAAACGGCGCCCGCACCGACGACGCCTGCGCCGACAACACCGCCGCAGCAGACGCCGCCTCAACAGCAGCCGCCGCAACAACCTCAACTCTAGCCGGCCGCGTTTTCCCCCGTCCGCAATCCGGGCGGGGGAAAACAACGCGCGCGCCCTTCGCCTCCCCGTCCGTCTTCGCCCTTGGGGTTGCGACCCGGCAAGCGGGTTCGGAAAAACTACGCCTTGACCTGCGCCATGATGGCGAGCGGCCGGCCTTCGTTATCGTTGAAGAAGGCCATCCATTCCTCGGTACCGTCGCCGTCCGTAACGTACCGTCCAAACAAATCCAACGCGACAAAATTTGATCGTTCAACTACTGCAAGAAGGTCACGTTAAAGACCGCCAAGGCCGCTCCTGAAGGCGCTGGCGATGTTTAGACTTGGGCGGCGATTGATGGCTCTAAACTAATCGTGACGTGGCTCATCTCGGACCGTAGCTTTGAAGCCGCAATGCTGTTCATAAGGGATTTGGCGTCACGCATCGCTGACGACGCAAAGGACGGCCTGCAGATCACCGCGGACGGTCTTGCGTCTTATAAGGCAGCGGTGCCGCTCCAATTCGGTCAGCGCGGACATTTTGCGCAGCTCATGAGGCACTATTCAGAAACGCCCGACAAAGACCCTGCACGCAAGTACAGCCCCGATATCTGCACCGGCATCAAGATAGAGTGACGTTTACGGGTCTCCAGATCATGCTCACGTTTCTACGTCATATGTAGAAAAGCACAACCAGACGATGCGCCAGTACACGAAGCGGTTTGGGCGTTTGACGGCGGCACACTCTAAGAAAATCGAGAACCACGCCCACATAGTGGCGCTCTACACGGTTTGGTACAATTTTGCGCGCATCAATTCTGCGGTCCGCATGTCGCCCGCCATGGCAGCAGACTTAGAGACGCGGCTTTGGGGTATTGGGGGGACGTCGTGAATTTGATCGATATAGCTAAAGTGGTCGAGCCTTCTGAGGCCTGAGTCCTTTGGCCGCCCGGCAGTTAGCGAAAAAGGGGCAACGTATTGCCTAAACTATTGCTTGCGTTAGCAATTCACTCGGCCTATGTAGCACCTTCAAAATTACGCCTTCTGCCGCACATGTTGTGGACGCTCAACTGGCTGGCCCATCCTATTGTGGTGTTTTGACTCAGGGATTCGTAGTTTTGCGCAATGCCAAAGTGATTCGCAGATGGAGAGCAAGCCGGTGACAATAGGCGTAGCGCAGTCACGGACTCAGAAAACCTACGACGAAATATTGCGGCGTGATGATCCGCGCTGGGTTCGTCTTCGCGAAATCATTCTGGAAAAGTCACTCCAGACTGGCAATTTCATCTTGTCATCGGGCCGCACGAGTAAGTTCCTTTTCCAACTACGCCAAACGACGATGCTTCCAGAAGGCGCCGCCCTTATAGGCGAGATTGTCGTTGAATACATGCAGCGATTTGGATTGCGCTGTGTTGGTGGCATGGAACTGGGCGCAGTACCTATCGTCTCCGCCATTTCTGTTGCCAGCCATAACATGAAGTACCCTGTTGACTCCTTCTTTGTACGTAAGAAGGCAAAAGAGCATGGCGCGCGCGAATTGATCGACGGTCACGTCACGGACGGTGAAGAAGTACTTCTTGTTGACGATGTTGCCACTTCCGGAAAGTCAATGTTTGGTACGGTGGCTGGCGTCCATCAGCAATATCCGAACTGCTTTGTGAGGCGCGCACTAGTCATAGTTGATAGACAAGAGGGCGCAACAGAAGCCCTACTCGACAAGGGTATTCAACTCGTCTCGCTTTTCAAAAAGAGCGATTTTCCAATTCCGGCATAGCACGTGGGCGCGGATAGCCTCACCGCACATCGATTGCATAAACTATGCAGCGCGCTGCGCGGTACCGGCTACCTTGTTGGGTCTTCGAGGCTCTACGAGATAGAGCGTGCAGCTTATGATTGTTTAGATCGATCAACTGGTGCCGAGCGTGCTGTCTGTTTGGCGCTTGCTATGATCTTTGACAAACTAGCTTCGGCGCAAGATGGCAATCCGGTAACCCCTGAACGAGGAGCTGTGTTAACTAATTTCATGGGACAGCCGGTGGCGCAATGTGCCGACTATCTCATCGGACAGAGTTCCGGGCTAAACGCACCGGAATTGATTACACATCTGCTTGATGCCTACATTCAGTCTAGGCCGGTCAACCTATAACAGTGCCCGCCGCGCGGCCTCGATGTCCTTGACCCGCCGCGCGATCTGGCCGAGCGGGCCCATGTTCAGCTCCATTCCCATCCGTGTCTCCTGCGAGGAAAGTGCGGTGTCGCGCGCCACGCCGTCCCAGCGGCGGAGTTCGCGGCGACCGGCAAGGCCGAGTTTCTGCAGCGCGTTGGCGACGTGATACTTGACCGCGTCGAGGCTGATGCCGCGGCGCGCCGCGATCTCGCGGTTGCTCATGCCGTGGCGCACGGCTTCGACGATGCGCCATTCGCCCGGCGTCAAAACGTCCGCGTGCGGCGGCCGGCCGCGCTGCCGAGAACTTGCCATTGCCGGACCCTAGAGCACGACGATTTTCGTTCGAACCAATAAAATCATCCCACCCTAGCAAGGGGCCGGGCGATTTTCCCTCCCCCAACGGAAAAACCGCATCCTCGCCGGCGCCCGCTGTGGCAAAGCTGTGACATGACGCGGGCGGCGGGCAATTCGACTCCCCACGGATGGGTATTTCCGCTTCAGTTCCAACGGGAACCCTCGGCGAACCGAACCGGGAAAGCCATGCATGTCCGCTCTGTCGCTCAGCAGCCTAGTCAAGCCGCCGCGCCGTGACGACGCCGAAGAATTGCCCGTTTCGCATCTCGGGCGGGCGCTTACCGTCAGGGGCGTGCTCGACACGGAGGGCGAAATCCGGGTCCATGGCAAGGTGCTGGGACGGATCAATGCCGATTGCCTGGTGCTGGACACCGGCGGCCTGGTGGAAGGCGACATCGTCGCAAGAGACGTTCGTGTCAGCGGGCGGCTGAACGGACGCATCTTCGCGCTCCATGTGACGCTGGACAGCTCGGCGGACATCACCGGGCGGGTTTTCCATCACACCCTGACGATGGCGAAAGGGGCGCGCGTCGAAGGGCGCATGCCCTGGCGGCCGCTGAATTATTTCGAAACGCTCGAACAACTTCCGGAGACGCGACAATGACCATGTTCACACGCAGCGATAAAGTATCGGAGACCGGCGGCGGCGCGAAACCGCCGGCGCGCGACGACACGCCGGCACCCGCCGAGGCGAAACGGCCGCAGGCCACTGCGCAGCCGCTTTCGCATACGGCTCCCCCGCCGCCGCCGAAAGCGGCGGCTTCGACGGTGTCCGTCATCAGCAAAGCGCTGAAGATCACGGGACAGCTGGAAAGCACCGAAGACATCCAGATCGACGGCATGGTGGACGGCGACGTGCGCGGCGTCTCGGTGACGGTGGGCGGCGACGCCAAGATCAAAGGCACCGTCTACGGCGAAGAGGTCAAGCTCTCCGGAACGGTGGACGGCAAGATCGAGGCGCAGCGGGTCGTGCTCACCAGCACCGCCCATATGTCCGGCGACGTGGTGCATCAGAACATCAAGATCGAAGCGGGCGCCTTCATCAACGGCCATTGCCGTCCCGATTTCGGCAAGCCCGAAAGCAAGGCGCTACCGCCGCCGCACAAGCCCGCCGCCGCGCCGCCGGAGCAGAAACGGGACGCCGTCGTCGGCGCGCCGTAGGAACGTACGCCGTCAGGCCTTCAACAGCGCCGGATCGATCGGCAGGCTGCGGACGCGCTTGCCGGTGGCGGCGAAGATCGCGTTGCACAACGCCGGGATGGCAGGCGGCAGCGGCGGCTCGCCCAGACCGGTCGGCGGATTGTCGGTCTTGACGAAATGCACCTCCACCGGCGGCGCCTGCGACAGGCGCAACGGAGAGAAGGTGTCGAAATTCTCGTTCACGACCCGGCCGTCCTTGACGACGATCTTCTGATTCAGCGCCTCGCCGAAGCCGTCGAGCACCGCGCCCTGCGCCATGTTCTCGGCGGCGATCGGGTTGACGACTTGGCTGCCGATATCGCAGGCCACCCACACCTTGTTGATCTTGACGGCGCCGCCAGCGGCAACCGCCACCTCCGCCACTTCGGCGGTGTAGCCGAGATGGCTGTAATAGACGGCGACGCCCAGGCCCGTGCGCGCCGGCAGACGGCGTTTGCCCCAGCCGGAAATCTCGCGCACCTTTTCCA
>JAGWVX010000476.1 GCA_018970685.1 Alphaproteobacteria bacterium
TGCGACCATCGCCGGCGATTGACCCGCCAAGCTTGCGGCTTCCGCACGTGCGATCTGCGCTTCGCCGTCGGACGAAGACGCATGGGAGAGGATCGCCGCCGTCAGACGATAAGACCGCCGTGGCAGCGGCACGTCCATCGCCATATACGCCGTCGCTGTGTAGGCCGCTTCCTGCGCCAAGCCGTCGGCGAGTTGCGGAACGGCCGTTGCGACGATCGCCAGGAATGGCAACGCCAAGGCAAGCCGGATCCACCAGGGCTGCAGCCTCGGCGCAGCGAAGTTGCGCTCCTCAGGCATCGCCGCCTCGTCGCGTGGGAAAGGCTTGGCCGATGCCAAGTCCCAGAATGGTCGCGTAGGCGAGCGCAATGGCCGGCATCTGCAGGCTAAAATCGAAGACGGAATGCGCCCCGACGAGCACCGTGGCACCGATGGCGAGCATCGCGTACACGCGATGGCGGCGGCGCACGAGGACCCCGCGCACGCAAATGAGTGCTAGCCACCCGATCGCGGACCACCAGAGGATCGCCGCAGGCAGGCCCCAGCCCGCGGCGAGTTCCAGATAGTCGTTGTGCGCCTTGTCCATGATGAAGCGCATCATGGTATCGGCATACATCGGGTAGGCATCCTGGTAGGTCCCAAGTCCAAGGCCCAAAAGCGGCGCATTCTCGATCATGTGGAGGGCCGCGTTCCACAACATCAACCGGGTGTCGTCGCGAACGCCTGTGGCAGCCATGTCGTCAAGGCGGACAACCAGCAGGTTGCCGTTGACGGCAAACAGCACGACGACGCCCACAAATAATGCGAGCGCGATGGTTGCGACCCATCGCAGCTTGGACTGGCGGACACCGATCACGACCGAAAATACCAATAGGGACGCCATGCCGGTCAGGGTAGCAAAGTTTCCGGCGCGCGAGGTCGTGGCGATCACGCTCGAAAACGCCAACGCGGCAGCCGCGAGATATGGCACGCCTCGACCGAACAGGTATTGGAGCAAGGTGAGTGCGAATCGTCGCGCACCCTTGGCCGTACTGACGGCGGCGGAGCCCGCTTCCACCAGACGAACCCCGGTGCAAAGTGTGATGAGGCCCGCGTAAGTGGCGTAGCTGTTGTGGTTGACAAAGGGTCCGGAGACGTCATGCGTGGTTGCCGGGGCAACGTAGAAGATGCTGAACTGGGCGATTCCAAGCGAAGCCATGACGAGCGCATAGGCCGCATAGAACCCGCCTATTGCGATCAAGGTGTGCAACAAAACGCGCGCGCGGTCGGGTCGGTACGCAAAGGCGCGCGCCAGCCAAGCGGCCATGGCGTAGACGAGGAGTTTCATCAACTCGGTCTCGCTGCGCCACGGGTCAAGCGAAATCACCCCCCGGGTTTGCCGCCCTAACACACCGTTCGCCAGCTGCCAGACCGGATGCATCCAACTCTGCGGCACCAAGGGCGCTATCTGGACGACGCCCCAAGCGAGGGCGAGCACGGCCAAGATGATCGGTCCGATCAAGCCGCGCGCCAGAGATCTCACGGTTTGCGGCGCGGCCCAGACGGAAGCCAGCCACAAAAGCCAACAAAGTGCGATCAGGAGGCAAAGTAATGACCAGGACCAAGGTCGGTTGCTGCCGAGAGGAAATGGCGCCCAGGCCAAGACGATCAGGAACAGCCAGAAAGACGACCGTTCGCAGCGCATAGCAAAACGCGAGGAAGGAGCATTGACAATCGCGGCATTGGATCGTGAGAGGGATGCGCCCGACATCAATCGCTGTAGTATTTGTTGTAGCTATAATAATTGTGATAGCCGTAACTATAGTAGCGGTAGCGGGTCGAGTCGGCCCGCGTCAAAACGACCCCGGCCACCGGAGCCTTCAGATCGGCAAGGGCGCGCGCGGCATGGGCGACGGCTTTGCGCTCGGTCTTTTCCCAACGCACGACGAACACAACGGTGTCGACGATCCGCGCCAACACTTTGGTGTCGTTGACCGGCAGCAACGGCGCCGAATCGATGATGACCGCGTCGAAGGCCGAACGCAGTGTGGCGATCAACCGCTCCATGGCGGCCGACGCCATCAGGTCCGGCGGGTTGCCGCCGATATGCGCGGTGGGAAGCAGCATCAC
>JAGWVX010000477.1 GCA_018970685.1 Alphaproteobacteria bacterium
TTTTGGCCTGGTTTGGCTCGCAGTGGTTTGCGGTCCACCCGATCGAATTGCGGCACCGTTAGCAACTCACCCGGCTTCAGTCCGTCGTCCTGAGGGCTGCGGGGACGACCCTCATATTCTTCGACGTTGCCGCGCGCCAGAATCCACGCTCGGCGAAGTGCCGCGAGTCCCTTTTCGATGTCGATTTTCGCCATATCATCCGTATACGGACCAGATGTGTCGTAGAGACGCATCGGCGCTTCGTCGCCCGACAGCGCCACTTCGCGGAATGGCACACCGTCCACGAGCAGCTTGCGCGACCCTGGCAGCGCCCCGCGCGAAATCGTCACAGACTGCGGTTTGAGGATTGGTATGTTCATTTTGCCTCTCCCTACGCCGGTGTTGGCCGGATCAGGTTCTAAGGGACACGCCGGATTGCGATCTCAGCCCCTATTCCCGCAGATGTGTTATGGAATAAGAGCGCCCCTGGGGTTTGGCGATAATCGACCGAAAGGCGACCATGTCAAGACACCACCCCGGATAGTCACGACCTGATCTGGAAGGCATATTCAATCGGTCCGACAGGAGGATACATGGCACGAGAAATGGTGGATCCGTGGGAAGACGATGGCGAGATCAAGCCGGCCATCGGCATCGGCGGCTGGCTGTGGCTGCCGCTGCTTCACCTGATCGTAGAGCCGTTCCTCATCTCGACATCTTTGATGGCGCGGCTGAAGCCGCTATCCCAACCGGCCAATCTGCACGCACTGATCAGCCACCCCCTGTTCATCGTCCTGACCGCCATCATCGGTATCGCGCTGCTTGCGCGGCTGTTGTTCGGGCTGCTCTGCCTCCTCCAACTTTTCCGGAAAAGGTTGCAGCTGCCACGTATGATGGTCATCTGGTACGGCATCGGCATCGCCGTCAGCGTACTCGTGGCGCTTCAATTCGCGGCGAACCCCGATCTTTTCACTCAAGTGGTCGATCCGACCGCCACATCCGGCGGAACCAAATTCGGCGCCACGCTCGTCACCTTATGGAGCGGCTTCTTCATCGTGTACTTCGATGTCTCAGAGCGCGTAAAGAACACCTTTGTGCGTGGTGATGCGCAGAAAGGCATCTGGCGCGGCCTTTTTGCCCCGGCCAACCCGACGGTACCGCCGGCAGACCCGAAGGGTCTTCGCGGTTGGCTGTTGCTACCGCTGCTGCAGCTTCTGGCAACGCTTGCCGCTTTCGTGGCCACACTCGTGAACACGACAGCGCGCTACGCAGCCGTCACGCATGCGGAATTCGCGGGCCACATGCAGTTTTTTGCCGTGGCCGCGATTGCCTTGCTTGGCGGGGTAGCCGTGTTCTTGTTTGGGCTGCGCTGTCTCGTCCGGTTCTTCCGTCAGAAGCGGGGGGCGCCGCGGCTGATGATCACCTGGTATGCGCTCAACATCGTCCTGGCCCTGCTTGTCCCGGTCCAGATGCTTTTGGACCGCGCGATGCTTCTGAAGCTGACCGGCGCGACCGTAGGCCATGAGATGTTACAGGTCGTCCTTGCGGTGATCATCAACGCGGCGCTGATCGCGTATGTCCTGCGCTCCAAACGCGTGAAGAACACTTTCATACACTAGGTTGCTGCAAACTGCCGGAATTCCGCGATGACGCCCTTCACGGCGGCAGCGACGATCTTCTCGCCGGCCTCCGGCGTCGCTTGCGACGGATCGGAGCCTATGCGTCCGTCTGGAAAGCAACGGCGATACTCTTCAGCGTCGTGGATTGGCCCCGTTGGCGCAATCTTGGGCGACATCGCGACGTGCTTGATCGCTTCTGGATAGGCGAAATACGTCACGGAGACTTCCGACGGTGTGGCGTGACTGCCCTCACCTACCGGGAAAAGCTGCCTACACAAATCCATTACGCCAGCGATCTCCCACCAATTGCGCAACGCGCAGCGCAAAGGTTGCTTGTTCGATCCGTCCGAACCGAACGTCACGCCGTGATAGATTTCGGAGAATGCGGCGTTAATGGTTGCGATATTGCCTCCGTGACCGTTCAGCCAATAGATGCGCTCAAAACCATGACGCGCCAGCGACTGTGCCCAGTCCAACATTGCCGCGATCATGGTGGACGGCCGAAG